>NZ_JBHTSA010000071.1:0-42420 GCF_042795405.1 Streptomyces sp. NPDC056480
TTTTATATGAGACTGGGGGTCCGAGGCCCGGCTCGCCGAGTACCGTACGGCCTGGGTGGGACTCGTCGGGTGACGAGGCCCGGGTGGCCCGGCCCTTCCGGGTCCGGGCCACCGGCGCTGGTGCCGTCAGAGGTGCGGTGCCGTCAGAGGTGCGTCGGCTCGAACATGCGGAGCAGGGCCGGGAGGACGACTACCGACGGGCCCGGGGTCGCGAGGGACTTCGCGAGGTCCGCCGTCAGGGATTCCGGGGTCGTCAGGGTCGCCGGGACGCCGAAGGACTCCGCCAGGGCGACGAAGTCGGGGCGGGACAGCTCCGTGCCCGTGGCCTCGCCGAACGCGCCCGTCATGTACTCGCGCAGGATGCCGTAGCCGCCGTCGTCCACGATCAGCCACGTCACGTCGAGGCCGTACTGCTTCGCCGTCGCCAGCTCCGCGATCGAGTACATCGCGCCGCCGTCGCCGGACACCGCGAGCACCGGCCGGCTCGGGTCCGCCGCCGCCGCGCCGAGCGCCGCCGGGAAGCCGTAGCCGAGGCCGCCCGCGCCCTGCGCGGAGTGCATCGTGTTCGGGTGCTTCGCGTCGAAGGCCGACCACGCCCAGTACGCCAGGATCGTCATGTCCCAGAAGCTCGGGGACCGCTCCGGGAGCGCCTCCCGTACCGCCGCGACGATCCGCTGCTCCAGGCCCAGGTCCTGTGCCGCGATCCGGTCCCGGACCTTCGTCAGGACGGCCGAGACCCGCTCGGGAGCGGTGGCGTCCCGGCGCTCCGGCACCGTCTCCAGGAGGGCCTGGAGTGCGAGCCGGGCGTCCGCGTGGATGCCGAGCGCCGGGTGGTTGGACTCCAGCTTCCCGGCGTCCGCCTCGATGTGGATCACCCGGCCGCGCGGCGCGAACGTGTGGTAGTTCGAGGACAGCTCCCCGAGCCCCGAGCCGACCACCAGCAGGACGTCCGCGTCCTCGAGGAAGTCGGTGGTGTGCCGGTCCTCCAGCCAGGACTGCAGCGACAGCGGGTGCTCCCAGGGGAACGCGCCCTTGCCGCCGAAGGTCGTCACCACGGGGAGGTCGAGCCGCTCCGCGAGCGCGAGCAGCTTGCCCGAGGCGTCGGAGCGGACGACCCCGCCGCCCGCGATGACCGCCGGGCGCTCGGCGTTCGCCAGGAGGTGCGCGGCGACCGCCGTCAGCTCGGGGCGCGGGGCGATGTCCTCGGGCGTGGCGTCCATCGCCGTCACCACCGGCAGGGTGGTCTCCGCGAGGAGCACGTCCTGCGGGATCTCCACCCAGACCGGCCCGTGCGGGGCGGTGAGCGCCGATTCCCAGGCCGCGGCGATGGCCGACGGAATCTGGGACTGCGTACGGACCGTGTGGACCGACTTCACGATGTCCCGGAAGGACGCCTGCTGGTCGCGCAGCTCGTGGAGGTAGCCGTGCCGGCCGCCGCCGAGGCCGGCCACCGGGATCTGGCTGCCGATCGCGAGGACGGGCGCGGAGGCGGCGGCCGCCTCCTGGAGCGCGGCAAGCGACATGAGCGCGCCGGGGCCGGTGGAGAGCAGCAGCGGGGCCGCCTCGCCGGTGATCCGGCCGTACGCGTCGGCGGCGAAGCCCGCGTTGTTCTCGACGCGGAGGCCGACGTACCGGAGGGAGGAGCGGCGCAGGGCGTCGAACATGCCCAGGGCGTGCTGGCCGGGGAGGCCGAAGACGGTGGTGGCGCCGAGGCCGGTGAGGGTCTCGACGACGAGGTCACCGCCGTTCCGCCCGGCGGGCGGGTTGAGCGCGGCCTCCGTCTGGGCGGCGGTGGGGCGCAGGACCAGGTCGTGGTCGTGGGTCATGGGGTCCCTCTGGGCGTGGCGAGATCGGTACGGTGCGGCCCCGGTGGGCGGGTTGTGCCCCTGCGTTCCGTCCGGGGGAGGAACGCGGGCCCACAACCCACCCGGGAGGTTACTTCGTGCGGCTCTCCGCGATCTGGCGGGACATGATCGTCGTCAGTTCGTACGCGGTGTGGGAGGCGGCGACCGCGGTGATCTCGGCGTGGTCGTAGGCCGGGGCGACCTCGACGACGTCCGCCGACACCAGGTTGCAGGAGGAGAGGCCGCGGAGGATCTCCAGGAGCTCGCGGGAGGTCATGCCGCCCGCCTCCGGGGTGCCGGTGCCCGGGGCGTGGGCCGGGTCGAGGCAGTCGATGTCGATGGAGATGTACAGCGGGCGGTCGCCGATGCGCTGGCGCAGCTGGTCGGCGACCTCGTCGGCGCCGCGGCGGTAGATGTCCGCCGAGGTGACGATGCCGAAGCCCATCTTCTCGTCGTCGGTGAGGTCCTGCTTGCCGTACAGCGGGCCGCGGGTGCCGACGTGGGAGAGCGCCTCGGTGTCGAGGATGCCCTCCTCGACGGCGCGGCGGAACGGGGTGCCGTGGGTGTACTCGGCGCCGAAGTACGTGTCCCAGGTGTCGAGGTGCGCGTCGAAGTGGAGCAGGGCGACGGGGCCGTGCTTCTTGGCGACGGAGCGGAGCAGCGGCAGGGCGATGGTGTGGTCGCCGCCGAGGGTCATCATGCGGGCGCCGGAGTTCAGCAGGTCGTCCGCCGCGGCCTCGATGGTCTCGACGGCCTCGTTGATGTTGAACGGGTTGGCGGCGATGTCACCGGCGTCCGCGACCTGGGCGAGGGCGAACGGGGAGGCGTCCTGCGCCGGGTTGTACGGGCGGAGCAGGCGGGAGGCCTCGCGGATGGCGTTGCCGCCGAAGCGGGCGCCGGGGCGGTAGGAGACGCCGCTGTCGAAGGGGACGCCGACCACGGCGATGTCGGCGGTGCCGACCTCGTCGAGCCGCGGCAGCCGGGCGAACGTCGCGGGACCGGCGTACCGCGGGATGCGGGACGAGTCGATCGGGCCGCGCGGGGTGTTCTGGTCGCTGCTGCTCATGGTCGGGTCCTCCTGGGGTGTATCGGTGGGGGTCCGGTCGGGGCCTCGGGTCTCGGGGCCCCGGCCGGGGGTCTCGGTGCGGTCAGCCGGTCGCGGGGGCCGGAACGGTCTCCGGCGTCGGGTCGGCCTCGGGGTTCTCCCGGCCCGCGAGGCGGGCGCGCCAGTGCGCGAGCACGGCGGCGTCCGTCGGGCGGGTTGCCAGGGAAACGATCACATATGCGGCGAGTGAGGCCAACAAACCGTAGTAAACAGGCTCATTCGCAAGGATTCCGTAAGTCCACATCAGGCCAATGACGGCCAGGCCGCCGACGGTGACCGCGGCGAGCGCACCCTGGACCGTGCCGCGGCGCCAGAGCAGACCGCCGAGGATCGGCACGAGGAGCCCGCCGACCAGCAGGTTGTAGGCGACGGTGAGGGCCTGGACGACGTCGTTGAGGGCGATGGCGATGAGGATGACGGCGACGCCCATGATCAGGATGAAGGCACGGTTGCCCTTCACCTCGTCGTGGTCGTCCTTGTCCGCCGACGCGGTTCCGCGCAGCCGCGACCAGATGTCGTTGTTGGCGACGGTGGCGCAGGCGATCAGCGCGCCGGAGGACGTCGACATGACGGCGGCGAGGGCGGCGGCGAGGACGAGACCCCGGACACCCATCGGCAGCTCGTCCTTGACGATGGTGGCGAAGGCGTCGTCGGCGCTCGGCAGGTTCGGGTAGAGCACCTTCGCCGCGGTGCCGATGACGGCTCCGGCGAGGGCGTACGCGAGGCAGTAGGTGCCGGCGACGGTGCCGCCCCACTTGGCGACCTTGTCGGTGCGGGCGGTGAAGACCCGCTGCCAGATGTCCTGGCCGATGAGCATGCCGAAGGTGTAGATCAGCACGTACGTGAAGATCGTCTCGCCGCCGATGCCGAGGGGCTCGAAGTACGAGGTGGGCAGCGCGGCCTTCATCTCGGCGAAGCCGCCCGCCTTGACGACGGCGATCGGCAGCAGCAGGAGCAGCACGCCGATGGTCTTCACGACGAACTGCACCATGTCGGTGATGGTGATGGACCACATGCCGCCGAGCGTCGAGTACGCGACGACGATGGTGCCGCCGAGGACGATCGCGAGGGTCCGGGGCAGGTCGAAGAGGACGTCGAAGATCGTGGCGTACGCGATCGTCGAGGTGACCGCCAGCATCAGCGTGTACGCCCACATGACGACGCCCGAGATGACGCCGGCCCGGCCGCCGTAGCGCAGGTCGAGCATCTCGGAGACGGTGTAGACCTTCAGCCGGGCGATCCGGGCGGAGAAGAACACGCTCAGCGCGAGCAGGCCGAGGCCGATGGCGAAGACCATCCAGGCGCCCGACAGGCCGTACTTGTAGCCGAGGCCCACGCCGCCGATGGTGGAGGCACCGCCGAGGACGATGGCGGCCATCGTGCCGGAGTACATCCAGGGACCGAGGCGGCGTCCGGCGACCAGGAACTCGCTCTTGGACTTGGCGCGGCGCATGCCCCACCAGCCCATCGCGAGCATGCCGGCCAGGTACAGGGCTATCACTGTGTAGTCGACGGCCATGGGGCCTCCTTCGTTCACCTCGGTGGCGTGTCGTGCAGGGGAGTGACCAGAGGCTGATCGCGGGGACATCCGCCCGTACCCGCGGCCTCTGGATGCCATGACAGTAGGTGGCCGGAAAGCGACGATGAAGTGTACGTTTCCTCCACTGACCGGGCGGGGGATGTACGAAGGGCCCATCACCATGACCTCCGCCGAGCCCGCCGCCACCCCTCCCGCGCCGCCGGTCTCGCTGGCCGCGCTGCTCGCCCGGCGGGACCTCGGGCTGCGGCTCCTCGCCGGTCCCGAGGACGTCTCGATCCACTGGGTGCACACCTCGGAGATGGCCGACCCGTATCCGTACCTCCTCGGCGGTGAGCTGCTCATGACGGCGGGCGTGCAGCTCGCCGATCCGGCGCACTACGTGGAGCGGGTGGTGGAGGCGGGTGCCGCGGCGCTCGCCTTCGGCGTGACGCCGGTGTACGACACGGTGCCCGCGGAGCTCGTCGAGGCCTGCGCCCGGCACGGTCTGCCGCTGGTCGAGGTGCCCCCGAGGACCCCGTTCACGGCGGTGGCGCGCGCGCTGTGGCGACTGATGGCGGAGGCCCGGCTCCACGAGCTCCGCCGGGTGACGGAGGCCCAGCAGTCCCTCGCGGCGGCCGCCGCCCGGCCGGCCCCGGTCCCGGCGGTGCTCGGCGCGCTCGCCTCACGGCTCGGGGGCCGGGCGGTGCTCTTCGGAGCGGACGGTACGGAGTCGGTGGCGGCCGGCCGGGAGGTGCCGGCGGAGACGGCCCGGGCGCTGCGGGACCTCGCGGGCGTCCTCGGCCCGCGCCCGGGCGGCCCGGCCTCGGCGAGCGGGGACGGCGGCGGGCTCCGGCTCGCCGCGTACGCGCTCGGCGGCGGGGACGGGCTGGCACTCGGGGTGGCGACGGAACGGCGCGGCCCCAGCGACCACACGATCGCGGGGGTCGCGGTCGTCCTGCTGTCCCTCCTGACGGCCCCGCACCGGGGCGCGGACGCGACCGTGCGGGACGGGGCCCTGGTCCGGCTGCTGCTCGGCACGGCACCGGCGGAGATCGCGGACTCGCTGGGCCCGGGCCCGTGGACGGTGGTCCACGCCTCGGGTGGCGACGGCACCCCGTTCGCGGCGGCGGGCCTGGCGGCGGCACTGGGGACACCGCTGCTGGACGCGGGCGGTACGGCACCGGCGGCGGAGGGCTCCGGCGGTACGGCTCCGGCGGCTGAGGGCTCCGGCGGTACGGCTCCGGGGTCGGCGAACTCCGGCCGTACGGCTCCGGGGGCCGCGAGCGCCGGCGGTACGGCTACGGGGGCCGCGCCCGGAGTCGTACGCCTGCTCCTGTCCGCCCCCTCCCCCGTCACCGCTCAGTCCGGCTGGACGCTGGGCGTGAGCGCCCCCGTCGAGGCGGGCGGGCTCGCGGCGGCCGACGCCCAGGCGGCGCGGGCCCTGCGACGGGCGGAGGCGACCGGGGCGGATCTGGTGCGGCACCGCCCGGGCGGGTTCGCCGCCCTGGTGGATCCGGACGAGGCCACCGCCCACGCGCGCGCCCTCCTCGCCCCGCTGAGCGAACCGCTCGCCGAGACCCTGGGCGTCTGGCTCTCGCTGCACGGCGGCTGGGACCGGACGGCCGCCGCGATGGACATCCACCGCAACACCGTCCGCCAGCGGATCACCCGCTGCGCCGCCCTCCTGGACCGGGACCTGGACGACCCGGACGTCCGCATGGAGCTGTGGTTCGCGCTCAAGTCCCGTTGAGGGGCGGGGGCGGGGCAGGGGTGCGGGTCACTGGACGCCTGCGGCCTGGGCGGCCGCAAGTTCCTCGACCCGGCTGCGGTACACCTCGGCCAGACCGCCGCCGTTCGCTCCGGGAACGCCCTCAGGACCGGCCCCGAGCGACTCCAGGACCGCGTCGGCGCGGGCCTGACGGTCCGCCAGCCCGTCCATGGTGTGCGGGTAGAGCAGGTCGAGCCCGCGCTTGTCGCCGTCCGACAGGTTCTGCCCGTCACCGGCCGGCGCGCAGCTGCTGGGGGTGGACTTGTAGAAGAACGCCGGGAACCGGTACAGCATCACGGACTTCGTGTCGAAGGGTCCGGCGACGAGATCCGGGGAGTCCACGGTGCGCAGGTTGTGATCCACCTTCGCGCGCGGCCATCGGTTCGGCGCCCCCGCGAGGAACGTGTAGATGCCGGGCTGCCGCCCCTGGGCGTCCGCCACGAAGGCGCCGGTCGGGTCCTGCGTGAGCGTGTACCCGGGCGGGTCCTCCCAGCGGAACTCGCCCTCGCAGGTGCCGCGCATGTTCTGGTGGGAGTGGTGGAACCCCAGTGCGTGCAGGAACTCGTGCCGCACGGTTCCCTCCCACCGGGCGGGCCTGTTCGACACGAACCGCCCGAGGTTCAGGCTGCGCTGGCCAGGATTGCCGCCGACCGGGCCGCCTCCCGCGCCGATGGCGCCGTCCGTGCTGTCGGTGCCCACCAGGGAGAAGAAGCCCGGCAGGTCGAAGCTGACCCGGATCTCCGCGGCGAGGGCGGTATCGGCCTCGGTCCATCGCCGGAACGGGCCACCTCCGCCGTTCTGCCCGAAGTCGAGTGTCAGGTTGCAGGCGTCGGTGATCTGCTTCGTCGCTCCGACGATGTCCGCGTGCAGTTGGTCGTTCCCGTCGAGGAACGCGACCCGCACCGTCTTGCCCAGAGGCCATCTCCCGATGTCGGTGATGAGGAACTCCAGACCGCCGGCGGCCGATGCGCGCCGCCAGCGGTCCCGAACCTCGATCTGGGCGACGACGTCGTCGGGCAGGGATTCGAGAGGGAGGGATTCGAGTTCCATGACGCGTCCTTTCGCATCACTCGCATCACATACGAAACGGTCCCCCCGGCCGGTACCGGTCTGATGACGGACGGGCAGCTCGGCTCGACCCACGAGCGTGCCGACGTCGGAAGCTCAGCTCACCTCCCAGTATCGCCCGATCGGCGGTACTCTGCGACTTGACTGTCACTCTGAGTAGTTCGCCGTCCGACAGGATGACGCTGCGTCAGGACCAGAGCTTGTTCACGGCGGTCTTGGTCGTCGTCTTGAAGGCCGTCAGCGGGGCGTCCTTCAGGTCGCCCATCTGACCCCACCGGACGAACGTGACGGTCCTGCCGTCACGGCCCACCGAGAAGAGGTGGATGTCCGTGTTGCCGACCTGCGGGTCGGCGGTGTCCAGGCTGTAGACCCAGGCGCCCTCCTCGACGGCGACCTTGCCGTGGGCGGCGCTGACGGCCTTCAGGCCCGGGTTCTGCTTCTGGAGCAGGGGTCCGCAGCCGGCGAGGGACTTGCGGAGGGTGTCGACCAGCTTCACGGCGTCGGCCTCGGTGCGGGCGACGGTGGTGATCTGGACGCCGTTGGTGTCGAGCTCGGTGTTGAACTCGCGGTAGCGGGTGTTCTGCGCCGGGATCTTGTACGGGGCGCAGAGGGCGCCGCCGTTCTCCGGGACGCCGGTGAAGATCTGGGTGGCGGTCCACGGCGTCGACGACGGCGGCATCTGGGACGCGGCGAGGAAGGCGGGCTGGGCGGCGGCCTGCGCCGGGCCCGTGGCGAGGGCCGCGAGGCCCAGGGCGGCAGCTGCGGTGGCGGCGAGCGCGGTGCGGAGCTTGTTCATGGTGGTGGATCCCCCGTCGGGTGGTTCGGTCAGTGCTCAACCAGCGTCGGGCCGGCGCCCGCCGCCTGCAACGGTGACGCGCCCGCCGCCCGTCCCGGAACCATTCCACCCCCGCTGACGTGCAAGGACGTGAAGGGTGGGACGCAGGGTCGAGGGGGATGGAATGCCGAAGGACGCCGCCGTCGAGGAATTCGCGCGGCTCGTGCGCGCGCTGAAGGCGCGGGACGGGCGGAGCTACGAGGCGCTGGGCCGGCGCCTGAGCGTCAGCGCTTCCACCCTGCACCGCTACTGCTCCGGCGCGACCGTCCCGGAGGAGTTCGCCGTGGTCGACCGCCTCGCCCTGCTGTGCGGGGCGGACGAGGAGGAGCGGCGGGCCCTGGAGCTGGCCTGGACCCGCGCGGACGGCGCCCGCCGCCCTCCGGTACCGGAACCCGGCCCGGAGCCGGCGCCCGAGCCCGCGCCCGGACCCGAGCCCGCGCCCGGCCCGGAGCCCGCGCCGGCCCCGGAGGCGACGCCCGAACCCGGCCCGGAGCCCGTGCTCGCGCGCGTGCCGGGCCTCCCGCCCGAGCGGCGGAGGCGCCGGTGGGGGTGGGTGGGCGTGGTCTGCGGGGCGCTGGCGGTCGTGGGGACGGTGACGCTCGGAGCCGTACTCCTGCCCGGGAAGACCGGGGAGCGGGCCGCCGAACCACCGGCGCCGCTGACGTGGACGGTCGCCTCGGACCTCTGGAAGAACGGATGCGGGCACACCTACCTCGTGGAGCGGACGCCCCCTCCCCCGCCGGAGGCCGCCGACGCGCGGAGCTGGGCGGCGGCGCAGGGGGCCGTGGACGGCGGGGAGACGCTGGTGCGGGTGTCGGTGCAGGGGAAGAGCACGACGGCGGTGGTCCTCCAGGCGCTGCACGTGCGGGTGGTGGACAGGGGCGCGCCGCTGCCGTGGGCGGCGTACCGGATGGACGACGGGTGCGGCGGGGCGGTCACTCCGCGCCGTTTCGAGGTGGACCTGGACCGGCCGCGGCCGGTGGCGCGGGCGCTGGACGGGTACGACGCCTCCGGGCAGGAGGGCCGGACGCTCCCGGCGGTCTCCTTCCCGTACGCGGTCAGCGCCGCCGAGCCGGAGGAGCTGCTGGTCTTCGCGGGGGCGGTGGGGTGCGACTGCCGCTGGTACCTGGAGCTGGAGTGGAGCTCGGAGGGGCGCCGGGGCACGGTCCGGATCGGGGACGAGGACGGCGCGCCCTTTCGGACGAGCGGGGCGAAGGGACGGCCCGCGTACGCGTACGACTCCGTGGGGCGGGCCTGGATCACAGGCGAGAAGTCTGGACAGGGTGAGTGACCGCTGGGTAACTTCGTTGACGACAGACTGAGCAAGCGCTTAGACAACTGGGCACCGGAGGAGTCGCATCGTGCGCCGTACCGTATTCAACGAGGACCACGAGGCGTTCCGGGAGACCATCCGCGCCTTCATCGAGGCCGAGGTCGTCCCGGTCTACGACGAGTGGTTCGCGGCCGGCCAGGCGCCGCGCGACTTCTACGACAAGCTCGGCGAGCTGGGCATCTTCGGCATCAACGTGCCCGAGGAGTTCGGCGGCGCGGGCCTGGACACCCACAAGTTCGAGGCCGTCCTCTACGAGGAGACCTCGCGCGCGGGTGTGCAGTTCGGCGGCTCCGGCGTCCACGTGCTGCTCGCCCTGCCGTACATCAAGATGCTCGCCACCGGCGACCAGAAGAAGCGCTACCTGCCGAAGTTCGTCACCGGCGAGGAGATGTGGGCCCTCGCGATGACCGAGCCGGGCACCGGCTCCGACGTCGCGGGCATGAAGACCACCGCCAAGCTCTCCGAGGACGGCACCCACTACGTCCTCAACGGCTCCAAGACCTTCATCACCGGTGGCGTCCACGCCGACCGCGTGATCGTCTGCGCCCGCACGTCCGCCCCGACGGCCGAGGACCGCCGCCACGGCATCTCCCTCTTCGCCGTGGACACCACGTCCGAGGGCTACTCCATCGGCCGCAAGCTGGACAAGCTCGGCCTGCGCACCTCCGACACCGCCGAGCTGGCCTTCGTCGACGTCAAGGTGCCCGTCGAGGACCTCCTCGGCGAGGAGAACAAGGGCTTCTACTACCTCGGCCACAACCTGGCCTCCGAGCGCTGGGGCATCGCCTTCGGCGCGTACGCGCAGGCCAAGGCCGCCGTGCGCTTCGCCAAGGAGTACGTGCAGGACCGCACCGTCTTCGGCAAGCCCGTCGCGCACTTCCAGAACACCAAGTTCGAGCTGGCCGCCTGCCAGGCCGAGGTCGACGCCGCCGAGGCCGTGGCCGACCGCGCCCTGGAGGCCCTCGACGCGGGCGAGCTGTCCCCGGCCGAGGCCGCGAGCGCCAAGCTCTTCTGCACCGAGGTCGCGCACCGCGTCATCGACCGCTGCCTCCAGCTGCACGGCGGCTACGGCTACATGAACGAGTACCCGATCGCGCGTCTCTACGCCGACAACCGCGTCAACCGCATCTACGGCGGCACCAGCGAGATCATGAAGTCGATCATCGCCAAGTCGATGGGCCTTTGACATCCTCCGCCCCGTGAACGGGGCGGAGTCCCTCTCACACCGCGTGCGGCCGAGTGGGTGGTCGACGCTTCGTAGACCGGGTAACCCCGAAGTCTCCACGTCCTGACACCGCCTGCCCGGCGGCGCGATCGATGTTGCGTCCCGCATTCGTGTCCGCGTTCCCCTCGAACCCGCAGCCAGGGTTCTTGCACACGAACCGGGCCTGGGTCTCACGGTTGCCCGGCGTGGTCAAGCCGCACGCGGAGCAGCACCGGGAGGTGTTCGGCGCGGGAACCTTGACCACGCTGCCGCCACGGTCGGCACTCTTGCACTCGAGCATCGTCACGGTCCTGCCCCACGCTTCGGCGGCAATGGCGCGGTTCAGTCCGGCTTTCTGACGGACGTTCCTGCCCGGAGTCTCCCTGGTCCCCCGGGCGGACCGGACCATGTTCGTGATGGCCAGGTCTTCCATCCCGATACGTGAGAACGTCTCGGCGATTTCGGTGGTGATCTTATGTTGCCAGTCGACGGCTCGGCGCTTGGCTGTCGCGCGGAGCCGGGCGATCTGGTCGTACGTTCGCGTCAGCCGCCGCGAGTTCTTCTCGCCGGGACGGCGGGCGCGACGCCTGCGCTCCTTCGTCTTCTCCAGCCGCCGCAGCCGTTCTCCTTCCCCATGGGTGAGCCAGGGGCCGTGATCGCGGAAGGTGCCGTCCGAGAGGGCGAGGGGGCGGGTGACGCCCCGGTCGATGCCGACCGTCGGCCCGGTGTGAGGGGCCGGTTCGGGTGCTTGGCTCTGGACGCGGAAGACGACATGCCAGCCGGCGGCTTCTTTCACCAGCCGGGCCCCGGTCACTCGGTTCTCCTTGTCGGCGTGCTTGCCGACGGGGAGATCCCTGGTCCAGCGGAACAGGACGTGTCCGATCTTCGGAACCCACATCCACCCCCACCGCCGGTTCAGACGCACGATCTGGAGGTCACGTCCCTGTGGGCCGCATGGCCTTGCTCCTCTGCGGCCGACGCCTGAGCGGGTGTGAGACAGAGCCGGGCCCTGTGGCCACGCTGACGCTTCAACACCCCTCCCGCATCTCACCCATTGACCGACACCACTGAGGCGACACCCCGGCCCTGACCCGGTCGCCGATAACTGCACTGGATGACCACCTGTGCCCCCGACCCGCCACCCGCCCCAGGCGCCGAAACGCCGCACAGACATCACACGCACCCTGCACACCGGCTTCGAGGCGACATCGAAGGAAGTCACCACCAACGTGATCACACCTGCTTGACCGAGCCGAGAACGACCGTGCAAGCTCTCGCCTCACACTGAGGTCAGAGCAATTCCGACATGGCCTGCATCCCCGCCCGAAGGCGGGCTCCGGCCAAGATCAGTGGTAGGTCCTGGTGCCCGACACACACAACGCCCTGGATGCCCTGCTCGATCTGCTCGACCTGGAGCGGATCGAGCGGGACATCTTCCGGGGCGAGTCCCGCTCCGCGCTCGTCCCCCGCGTCTTCGGCGGCCAGGTGGCCGCCCAGGCCCTGGTGGCGGCCGGGCGGACGGTCCCCGAGGACCGGCTCGCCCACTCCCTGCACGCGTACTTCCTGCGCCCCGGGGACCCGGGCGCGCCGATCGTGTACACCGTCGACCGGATCCGCGACGGACGCTCCTTCACCACCCGCCGGGTCGTCGCCGTCCAGCACGGGCAGCCGATCTTCCACCTCTCGGCGTCCTTCCAGACGTACGAGGAGGGGCTCGACCACCAGGCGGACATGCCGGCCGCGCCGGACCCGGAGTCGCTGCCCACGCCGGCCGAGATGCTGCCCCGTCACCTCCCCCGCGAGGTCGCGGACCGGCTGATCGAGGCCAGGGCGGCCGTCGACCTCCGCTATGCCGAGGTCCCGCCGTGGGGCTCGGTCGGGGAGCCGCGCGAGCCGCGCTCGCAGGTCTGGTTCCGCACCAACGGCAAGCTGGCCGACGACCCTCTCCTCCACGTCGTCCTCGCCACCTACGTCTCCGACATGACGCTGCTCGACTCCGTCCTGCTCGCGCACGGGCGGGGCGGCTGGGCCGTCGGGGACGTCGTCGGGGCGTCCCTGGACCACGCGATGTGGTTCCACCGCCCCTTCCGGGCCGACGAATGGCTCCTGTACGACCAGGAGTCGCCGACCGCGTCCGGCGGGCGCGGCCTGGGCCAGGCCAGGATCTACACGCAGGACGGCAGGCTCGCGATCTCGGTCATCCAGGAGGGTGTCGTTCGCGTGCCGCGCTGATGACCGGACATACCGTCCGATGTCATGGCAGAGCAGTCGGGCAGCGGTGAGAGCACGTTCACGGTGATCGTGGCGGCGGTGGCGAACCTGGGGATCGCCGCCGCCAAGGCCGTCGCCGGTGTCATCAGCGGATCCAGCGCGATGCTGTCGGAGGCCGCCCACTCGGTCGCCGACACCGTCACCGAGGTCATGCTGCTCACCGCGCTCAAGCGGAGCGAGAAGCCGGCGGACGAGGACCACCCGGTGGGCTACGCGGGCGAACGGTACGTCTGGGCGCTGCTCGCGGCCGTGGCCACCTTCGTGGGCGGCGCGGTCTTCTCCGTCTACGACGGCATCCACACCCTCACCCACGGCGAGGAGGTGGGCGACCCGCTGATCTCCTACATCGTGCTGGGCGTCGCCTTCGTCCTGGAGGGCTACTCGCTCCGGACCGGCGTCCGGCAGATGCGGGCCGAGGCGGAACGGGCCCGGACCCCCTTCGCCCGCTACCTCCGCCTCACCCCCGACACCACGGTGAAGGCGGTGGTGATGGAGGACTCCGCCGCCCTGGCCGGCCTGATGCTGGCGGCGGGCGGCCTCCTCGGCGTCCAGATCACCGGCTCCAGCGTCTGGGACGGCGTCGCCTCGATCCTCATCGGCGCGCTGCTCGTGTACGTGGCCTGGGTGCTGGGCCGCTCCAACGCCGAGCTCCTCATCGGCCGGCCGCTCCCGAAGCGGGTCCGGGCGGAGATCCGCGAGGAGCTGCTCTCCGTCCCGCACATCGTGGACGTCCTCGACCTGACGACGCTCATCCAGGGGCCCGGCGAGGTGCTGATCGCGGCGAAGGTCGACTTCCGTGACGTATCGTCCGCGGCACAGGTCGAGTGGGCGTGCGAGGACGCGGAATCCCAGCTCCGGGAACGCTTCCCGTCGATCCGCCGCGTGTATCTGGACCCGACGCCGGGCGTGGGGCAGCACCGGGACCGGCGGCCCTCCGATCCGGGCCCGATCTGACCGGCGTCCCGTGGCTGCACCTCGGCAGGGGCGACGGCACGTTCGCGCGCCCAACGTCCCCGCGCCGTACAGCTCCCCGTCCGGTACCCGCTCCCTCGTCTTCTGATCCCGTCACCCGTCTGCTGATCCCCTCGGTCCCGTCATCCGGTCCGGGGCGGTCGGGCCGTCAGAGGAGGCCCGCCGCGTTCAGGGTGTACGCCGTCATCGGCTCGTAGTAGCGCGGGTCCAGGACATGGTCGTCCAGCGGGATCGTGACCTGCATCGTGCCCTCGGCCTCACCGATGAAGAGGGCGGGGTCGTTGCAGTCGGCGTAGCCGACGGAGTCGATCCCCCGCTGACCCGCACGCCCGGCCCACCCGTGGTCCGCGATCACCAGATCGGGCCGTCCGTCCTCGCCGAGCGCGTCGAGGATCGCGTTCATCGGCTCCGGGGAGTGGGTGTGCCAGAGGCTCGCGCCCCGTTCGAAGACCGCGACGTCGGCGAACTGCACGACGTACCCCTCGTCGGCGACGAGCCCTCCGGGGATCTTCACGATGTCGCAGCCCTGGGCGCGCAGCCCGGCCGCGACCCGGCTGTGCACGTCGATCAGCGCGCCGGGGTGGCCGGTCGCGAAGAGGACCCGCTGCTTGCCGGCGGCGGCCTTGCGCAGCCGGGCGGCCATCCGCTCCAGTCCGTCCACGGTGAGCTCGGGGTCGATGGTGTCCTGGCCGGCCCGGTGGGCCGGGTCGTCGATGACGCCGCAGCGCTCGGCCATCACGGCGAGCACGTCCTGCTCGTCGGTCCAGCGGTCGCCGAGCTCCAGGCCGAGCCAGTAGTGCCGGTCGCCGTTGGCGAGCTTGCGGTAGTGGGAGAGGTTGTTGTCGCGCGGGGTGGCGACGTCTCCCGCGATCCGGGTGCGGACGAGGTGCTCGACAAGGGCGGGGCGGCTGAGTATCGGCATGGGGTTCATTCTGGAGGACGGCCTGCCGTTGTGGGCAATCGTTCCGTCCCGTGGACCCGCCGGGAGCCGCGCACCGCTCAGCCCTCGAGCGCTCCGAAGGCCCCGTGGGCGAGGCGCCGGAGCAGGTCCTCCATGGACCGGCGCCCCACCGCGTCGAGGTGCGGTGTCGAGTTGAGCAGGCCGAACACCGCGTGGACCGCCGTCCGCGACTCCGACTCGCCCGCGTCCGGGTAGAGCTCCCGCACCACCGTCACCCAGAGCTCCACGTACTGCCGCTGGAGCTGCCGGACCCGCTTGCGGTCCTCGTCCTTGAGGCGGTCCAGCTCGCGGTCGTGGAGGGTGATCAGCGGCCGGTCGTCGAGGGCGAAGTCGATGTGGCCGTCGATGAGGGCGCCGAGCAGGGCCTCGGGGTCGCCGGTGGTCTCGCCGACCCGCAGCCGGCCGCCGTCGAGGAGCCGCTCGCTGATGCCGACGAGGAGCTCGGCGAGCATCGCGTCCTTGCCGGGGAAGTGGCGGTAGAGGCCGGGGCCGCTGATGCCGACGGCGGCTCCTATCTCGTCCACGCCCACGCCGTGGAAGCCGCGCTCGGCGAAGAGGCGGGCGGCCTCCTTGAGGATCTGCTGGCGCCGCGTCGGGGCGTCGGTCCTGCCGGTGGCGGTCCGGGTCGTGGCGGGGGTCGTGGTCATGGATTCGATTCTAGACAACCCGGTTAGCGGTCGTTAACCTGAACGGCATACGTTAACGCTCATTAACCGAGCAAGGGAGCTCGAGGGATGCAGCAGGCACCTGTGCTGGCGAGTACGGCGGATCCCGCCTCGCCGGCCTGGCAGGCGAACGAGGCGGCGCACCACGAGCTGGCGGCCGTCCTGCGCGCCAAGCTCGCGGCGGCGGCGCTGGGCGGCGGTGAGAAGTCCCGGGCCCGGCACACCGCGCGCGGGAAGCTGCTGCCGAGGGACCGGGTGGACACCCTGCTCGACCCCGGCTCCCCCTTCCTGGAGCTGGCGCCGCTCGCGGCGAACGGGATGTACGGCGACGCGGCCCCGGCGGCCGGGGTCATCGCGGGCATCGGCCGGGTCTCGGGCCGCGAGTGCGTGATCGTCGCCAACGACGCGACGGTCAAGGGCGGCACGTACTACCCGATGACGGTGAAGAAGCACCTCCGGGCCCAGGAGGTGGCGCTGGAGAACCGTCTCCCCTGCCTCTACCTGGTCGACTCGGGCGGCGCGTTCCTGCCGATGCAGGACGAGGTCTTCCCCGACCGGGAGCACTTCGGCCGGATCTTCTACAACCAGGCCCGGATGTCCGGCGCGGGCATCCCGCAGATCGCGGCGGTCCTCGGCTCGTGCACGGCCGGTGGCGCGTACGTGCCGGCGATGAGCGACGAGGCCGTGATCGTACGGAACCAGGGCACGATCTTCCTCGGCGGTCCGCCGCTGGTGAAGGCGGCGACCGGTGAGGTCGTGACGGCGGAGGAGCTGGGCGGCGGCGAGGTCCACTCGCGGATCTCCGGCGTCACCGACCATCTGGCCGAGGACGACGCCCACGCGCTGCGGATCGTGCGGAACATCGTGGCGACGCTGCCCGAGCGCGGCCCGCTGCCGTGGTCGGTCGAGCCGGTCGAGGAGCCGAAGGTGGATCCGGCCGGGCTGTACGGCGCGGTGCCGGTGGACTCCCGTACGCCTTACGACGTGCGCGAGGTCATCGCCCGGGTCGTGGACGGCTCCCGCTTCCAGGAGTTCAAGTCCGAGTACGGGCAGACCCTGATCACCGGTTTCGCCCGGATCCACGGGCATCCGGTCGGCATCGTCGCCAACAACGGCATCCTGTTCGCCGAGTCCGCCCAGAAGGGCGCGCACTTCATCGAGCTGTGCGACCAGCGCGGCATCCCGCTGGTCTTCCTGCAGAACATCACCGGCTTCATGGTCGGCAAGGCGTACGAGCACGGCGGCATCGCCAAGCACGGCGCCAAGATGGTGACGGCCGTGGCCACCACCCGGGTCCCGAAGCTGACGGTCGTCGTCGGCGGTTCGTACGGCGCGGGCAACTACTCGATGTGCGGCCGGGCGTACTCGCCGCGCTTCCTGTGGATGTGGCCGAACGCCAAGATCTCGGTCATGGGCGGCGAGCAGGCCGCGTCCGTCCTCGCGACCGTCAAGCGCGACCAGCTCGGCGACGAGTGGAGCGCGGCGGACGAGGAGGCCTTCAAGGCCCCGATCCGCGAGCAGTACGAGACCCAGGGCAGCGCCTACTACGCGAGCGCCCGGCTCTGGGACGACGGGGTCATCGACCCGCTGGAGACCCGGCAGGTCCTCGGACTCGCCCTGACCGCCTGTGCCAACGCGCCCCTGGGAGACCCCCAGTTCGGCGTCTTCCGGATGTGAGGGTGTGAGGACGTCCATGTTCGACACAGTGCTCGTCGCGAATCGCGGCGAGATCGCGGTCCGGGTCATCCGCACGCTGCGGGCGCTCGGTGTGCGTTCGGTCGCGGTGTACAGCGACGCGGACGCCGACGCCCGGCACGTACGGGAGGCGGACACGGCGGTGCGGATCGGCCCGCCGCCGGCCTCGGAGTCGTACCTGTCGGTGGAGGCGCTCCTCGACGCGGCCCGACGCACGGGCGCGCAGGCGGTGCACCCCGGCTACGGCTTCCTCGCGGAGAACGCGGGCTTCGCGCAGGCGTGCGCGGACGCGGGGCTCGTCTTCATCGGCCCGCCCGCCTCGGCGATCTCCCTGATGGGCGACAAGATCAGGGCGAAGGAGACGGTGAAGGCGGCGGGTGTCCCCGTCGTCCCCGGCGCGGCCGACCCCGAACTGGAGGCAGCGGCGCGCGAGTTGGGCGCACCGGTGCTGCTCAAGCCGAGCGTGGGGGGCGGCGGCAAGGGCATGCGGCTGGTCCGCGACCTGTCGACGCTGACGGAGGAGATCGCGTCCGCGCGTCGCGAGGCCCGCGCCTCCTTCGGTGACGACACGCTGCTGGTGGAGCGGTGGATCGACCGGCCCCGGCACATCGAGATCCAGGTCCTGGCGGACGCCCACGGGAACGTGGTCCACCTGGGCGAGCGCGAGTGCTCGCTCCAGCGCCGCCACCAGAAGATCATCGAGGAGGCGCCGAGCGTTCTGCTGACCCCGGAGCTCCGGGCGTCGATGGGCGCGGCGGCGGTCGAGGCGGCGCGCTCCTGCGGGTACGTGGGCGCGGGCACGGTCGAGTTCATCGTGCCGGGCGGCGACCCGTCCTCGTACTGCTTCATGGAGATGAACACCCGTCTCCAGGTCGAGCACCCGGTCACCGAGCTCATCACGGGCGTGGACCTGGTGGAGTGGCAGCTGCGGGTGGCTTCGGGCGAGCCGCTGCCCTTCGCGCAGGAGGACATCACCCTCACGGGCTGGGCGGTCGAGGCGCGGATCTGCGCGGAGGACCCCTCCCGGGGCTTCCTGCCCTCGGGCGGCACGGTCCTGGCCCTGAACGAGCCGGCGGGCGAAGGGGTCCGCACGGACTCGGGCCTTTCGGAGGGCACGGAGGTCTCGTCCCTCTACGACCCGATGCTGTCGAAGGTCATCGTCCACGCCGAGGACCGCCCGACGGCCCTGCGCCGCCTGCGCGCGGCCCTGGCGGACACGGTGACCCTGGGCGTCCCGACGAACGCGGGCTTCCTGCGCCGGCTCCTGGCCCACCCGGACGTCGTCTCCGGCGCCCTGGACACGGGCCTCGTGGAGCGGGACGCGGAGAGCCTGGTCCCGGAGGGGATCCCGGCGGAGGTGTACGCGGCGGCGGCGGCCGTCCGGCTCGCGGAGCTGGCTCCGGCTCCCGGGGGCGGCTGGACCGACCCGTTCTCGGTGCCGAGCGGCTGGCGCCTGGGCGGCAGCCCGGCCCCGCTTCCCTTCCCCGTGCGGGCAGCGGGACTCGAGGCCGTCATGGCCGAGGCGCCGGCCGGCGCCCGGGTCACGGACGCCTCCGTGGCGGTCACGGTGGACGGCGTCGTCCACCGCTTCCACCGGGCCGGCGACTGGCTCGGCCGTGACGGCGACTCCTGGCACGTCATGGATCACGACCCCGTCGCCGCCGCGCTCTCCGGTGCACGGCACGGCGGTGCCGACACGCTCGCCGCTCCCATGCCGGGGACCGTGACCGTGGTCAAGGTGGCCGTCGGGGACGAGGTCGAGGCCGGGCAGAGCCTGCTGGTCGTCGAGGCGATGAAGATGGAGCACGTCATCTCCGCCCCGCACGCCGGCACCGTCACCGAGCTGGACGTCACGCCCGGTTCGACCGTCGCCATGGACCAGATCCTGGCCGTGGTGACGCCCCGCGAGGAGGAGGCCGCGTGACCGCCGCGGGACTGCCCATGGTCGTGCCCGATCCCGCGCTGCCGGCGCGGGTGCGGATCCACGAGGTCGGTGCGCGCGACGGGCTGCAGAACGAGAAGGGCGCCGTACCGACGGACGTGAAGGCGGAGTTCATCCGGCGGCTCGCCGCCGCCGGGCTCTCCACCGTCGAGGCGACCAGCTTCGTGCACCCCAGGTGGGTGCCCCAGCTGGCGGACGCGGAGGACCTGTACCCGCTGGTCCGCGATCTGCCGGTCCGGCTCCCGGTGCTGGTGCCGAACGAGCGCGGTCTCGACCGCGCCCTCGCCCTCGGGGTCCGGGAGATCGCCGTCTTCGCGTCCGCGACGGAGTCCTTCGCGAAGGCCAACCTCAACCGGACCGTCGACGAGGCCCTCGCCCTCTTCGCCCCCACGGTCACCCGTGCCATAGAGGCGGGGCTCAAGGTCCGCGGCTACCTGTCGATGTGCTTCGGCGACCCCTGGGAGGGCGCCGTGCCGGTCGAGCAGGTCGTCCGCGTCACCAAGGCCCTCGCCGAGATGGGCTGCGACGAGCTGAGCCTCGGCGACACCATCGGGGTCGCCACCCCCGGGCATGTGTCGGATCTGCTCCGGGCGCTGAACGGCGCCGGCGTCCCGACCTCCCGCCTGGCCGTGCACTTCCACGACACCTACGGCCAGGCCCTCTCCAACACGCTCGCCGCGCTCCGCCACGGAGTGACCACGGTCGACGCCTCCGCCGGCGGCCTCGGCGGCTGCCCGTACGCGAAGAGCGCGACCGGCAATCTCGCCACCGAGGATCTCGTGTGGATGCTCGACGGTCTCGGCATCGAGACCGGGGTCGATCTGGCCGCCCTCACCGCCACGAGCGTGTGGATGGCCGACCAGCTGGGCCGGCCCAGCCCCTCCCGTACCGTCCGCGCCCTCTCCCACAAGGAGTGACGTCCCCCATGTCTCTCGACCACCGGCTCTCCGCAGAGCACGAGGAACTCCGCCGTACCGTCGAGGCGTTCGCGCACGACGTCGTGGCGCCGAAGATCGGCGACTACTACGAGCGGCACGAGTTCCCGTACGAGATCGTCCGCGAGATGGGCCGCATGGGCCTGTTCGGGCTGCCGTTCCCCGAGGAGTACGGCGGCATGGGCGGTGACTACCTGGCGCTCGGCATCGCCCTGGAGGAGCTGGCCCGGGTCGACTCCTCCGTCGCGATCACCCTGGAGGCGGGGGTCTCGCTCGGCGCGATGCCCGTGTACCTCTTCGGTACGGACGAGCAGAAGCGCGAGTGGCTGCCGAGGCTCTGTGCCGGCGAGCTGCTCGGCGCCTTCGGTCTCACCGAGCCGGGCGCCGGCTCGGACGCGGGCGGCACCCGCACGACGGCCGTGCGCGACGGCGACCACTGGGTCATCAACGGTTCGAAGTGCTTCATCACCAACTCCGGTACGGACATCACGGGTCTGGTGACGGTCACGGCGGTCACCGGCCGCAAGCCCGACGGCCGGCCGCTGATCTCCTCGATCATCGTCCCCTCCGGCACCCCCGGTTTCACCGTCGCCGCCCCCTACTCGAAGGTCGGCTGGAACGCCTCGGACACCCGTGAGCTGTCCTTCGACGACGTGCAGGTCCCGGTGGAGAACCTGCTCGGCGAGGAGGGCCGCGGGTACGCGCAGTTCCTGCGGATCCTGGACGAGGGCCGGGTCGCGATCGCGGCGCTGGCGACGGGTCTGGCGCAGGGCTGTGTCGACGAGTCGGTGAAGTACGCGAAGGAGCGTCACGCCTTCGGCCGGCCGATCGGCGACAACCAGGCCATCCAGTTCAAGATCGCCGACATGGAGATGCGGGCGCACATGGCCCGGATCGGCTGGCGGGACGCGGCCTCGCGGCTGGTCCTCGGCGAGACGTTCAAGAAGGAGGCGGCGATCGCGAAGCTGTACTCCTCGACGGTGGCCGTGGACAACGCCCGTGAGGCGACCCAGATCCACGGCGGCTACGGCTTCATGAACGAGTACCCGGTGGCCCGGATGTGGCGCGACTCGAAGATCCTGGAGATCGGCGAGGGCACGAGCGAGGTCCAGCGGATGCTGATCGCCCGGGAGTTGGGCCTCCAGGCCTGACCCGTCCCGGCTCGCACGGAGGGTCCGTCGCCCCGAGGGGGTGGCGGGCCCTCCCCCGTACCGGCGCTTATGAGGTTAGGCTAACCTATGTTCTCATGACGAACCCCGAGACCGCCCCCTTCCAGTTCTTCCACCTGCGGGTGGACCGGACCCGGCGGCTCGGCCCGTCCCTGGTCCGCGTCACCTTCACCGGTGACGAGCTGAAGAACTTCGCCGCCGGCGGCCGCGACCAGTCGCTCTCCCTCTTCCTGCCGCACCCCGGCCAGGACGCGCCCGTTCTGCCGCCGCTCGACGACCCGGACATGTACGCGATCCTCGGCGCCTGGCGCGCGATGCCCGACGACGTGCGGGCCGTGATGCGTTCGTACACCGTCCGGGAGCAGCGCACCGAGCCGGTGAGCGAGGTCGACATCGACTTCGCGATCCACGAGGACGGCGGCCCCGCCTGCCGTTGGGCCTCGCGGGCCACTCCCGGCGACCGCGTGGTCGTCCTCGGCCCGGCGGTAGCCGAGAACACCGGCGTCCGCTTCCGGCTGCCCGAGGACGCCGACTCCGTCCTGATCTGGGCGGACGAGACGGCCCTTCCGGCCGCCTCGGCGATCCTGGAGTGGCTGCCGGCCGAGACCCGCGCCCAGGTCTTCCTCGAGGTGCCGTACTCCGGCGACCGTACGGAACTGACGACACAGGCGGACGCGACCGTCACCTGGCTCGTACGCGAGGAGGGGGCGCCGTCGGCCGTGGACGCGGTGCGCGGCGCCGAACTGCCCGGGGAGGCCCCGTATGTCTGGATCGCGGGCGAGTCGGGCGCGGTGAAGGCGCTGCGCCGGCACTTCGTACGGGACCGCGAACTCGACCGGCGCCGGGTGACGTTCGTCGGCTACTGGCGCAAGGGCCTGTCCGAGGACGCGCTGCGCGAGGTCCCGGACGAGACGCAGGAAGACGCGTAGCCCAGCCTCGCCCCCTGCGGGCACATCCCGCCAAAAGCGGACAGTCCGGTCGATGACGACCGTCAACTGCCGTGACAGGTGAGGGGCGAGGGGCCGTTGCGGTGGAAAGTTAGGTTAGGCTAACCTTGTTTTCACCGCGTCGCCCCTCGCCCCTTTCCCCTGTCCGGAGGGCGCGACCGAGCCCCGTACCTGGAGGCCCCCCACATGCGCTCTCACCTGCTCAACGACGCCACGGCGGAGAGCTACCGGCGCTCCGTCACCGAAGGAGTCGAGCGGGTGGCGGACAAACTCGCCGCGACGCGACGTCCGTTCACCGGAGTGACCCCCGCCGAGCTCGCCCCCGTCATCGACGCCGTCGACCTCGACCGTCCGCTCGGCGACGCCTCCGCCGCGCTCGACGAGCTGGAGAGCGTCTACCTCCGCGACGCCGTCTACTTCCACCACCCCCGCTACCTGGGCCACCTCAACTGCCCGGTGGTCATCCCCGCCGTCCTCGGCGAGGCCGTCCTCTCGGCGGTCAACTCCTCCCTCGACACCTGGGACCAGAGCGCGGGCGGCACCCTCATCGAGCGCAAGCTCATCGACTGGACCAACGGCCGCATCGGCTTCGGCCCGGGCGCCGACGGCGTCTTCACCAGCGGCGGTTCGCAGTCCAACCTCCAGGCCCTGCTCCTCGCCCGCGAGGAGGCCAAGACGGACGACCTGGCGAAGCTCCGGATCTTCTCCTCCGAGTGCAGCCACTTCAGCGTCCAGAAGTCGGCCGGCCTCCTCGGCCTCGGCCAGGACGCCGTCATCTCGATCCCGGTCGACCGGAACAAGCGGATGCAGTCCGTCGTCCTCGCCGCCGAGCTGGAGGCCTGCCGCGCCGAGGGCCTCGTCCCGATGGCGGTCGTCGCCACCGCCGGCACCACCGACTTCGGCTCCATCGACCCGCTGCCCGAGATCGCCGCGCTGGCCGACGAGTACGGCGCCTGGATGCACGTGGACGCCGCCTACGGCTGCGGACTGCTCGCCTCCCCGACCCGCCGCGGGCTCCTGTCCGGCATCGAGCGGGCCGACTCGGTCACCGTCGACTTCCACAAGTCCTTCTTCCAGCCGGTGAGTTCCTCGGCGATCCTGGTCCGCGACGGAGCCACCCTGCGCCACGCGACCTACCACGCGGACTACCTGAACCCGGCCCGGACCGTCGCCGAGCAGATCCCCAACCAGGTCGACAAGTCCCTCCAGACCACCCGCCGCTTCGACGCGCTCAAGCTCTGGATGACCCTGCGCGTGATGGGCGCCGACGGCGTCGGGCAGCTCTTCGACGAGGTCTGCGACCTGGCCGCCGAGGGCTTCGCGCTGCTCGCCGCCGACCCGCGCTACGACGTCGTGGTCGAGCCGCAGATCTCCACCCTCGTCTACCGCTACATCCCGGAGAACGCCGCGTCCCCCGAGGACATCGACCGGGCCAACCTGCACGCCCGCAAGGCCCTGTTCGCCTCCGGCGAGGCCGTCGTCGCCGGCACCAAGGTCGACGGCCGCCAGTACCTCAAGTTCACCCTGCTCAACCCCGAGACCACCGCGGCCGACATCGCCGCCGTCCTCGATCTGATCGCCGGCTACGCCGAGCAGTACCTGGGAGAGACCCTTGTCCACGCCTGAGACGACCGAGATCCACGACTTCATCGGCATCGGACTCGGTCCGTTCAACCTCGGACTCGCCTGCCTGACCGAGCCGATCGACGAGCTGAACGGCCTCTTCCTGGAGTCGAAGCCCGACTTCGAGTGGCACTCGGGGATGTTCCTCGAGGGCGCCCACCTCCAGACCCCGTTCATGTCGGACCTGGTCACGATGGCCGACCCGACCTCGCCGTACTCCTTCCTGAGCTACCTGAAGGACAAGGGCCGGCTGTACTCCTTCTACATCCGCGAGAACTTCTACCCGCTGCGGACCGAGTACAACGACTACTGCCGCTGGGCCGCCGCGCGCCTCTCCTCGGTCCGCTTCTCGACGACCGTCGCCACCGTGACCTTCGACGAGGCCGCCGAGGTGTACGTGGTGACCACCGAGGCCGGAGAAACGTTCCGCTCGCGTCGTCTGGTCCTCGGCACCGGCACCCCGGCGTACGTCCCCGAGACCTGCCGGGACCTCGGCGGCGACCTGATCCACAACTCGCGCTACCTCCCGAACAAGGAGGAGCTCCAGAAGAAGAAGTCGATCACCCTGGTCGGCAGCGGCCAGAGCGCCGCCGAGATCTACTACGACCTCCTCAGCGAGATCGACGTCCACGGGTACCGGCTCAACTGGGTCACCCGCTCCCCGCGCTTCTTCCCGCTGGAGTACACCAAGCTCACCCTGGAGATGACCTCCCCGGAGTACGTGGACTACTTCCACGCGCTCCCCGAGCGGACCCGCTACCGCCTGGAGACCGAGCAGAAGGGCCTCTTCAAGGGCATCGACGGCGAGCTCGTCGACGCCATCTTCGACCTGCTCTACCAGAAGAACCTCGCCGGCCCCGTGCCCACCCGCCTCCTCACCAACTCCGCGCTGCACAGCGCCGCGTACGAGGGGTCGACGGGCACGTACACCCTCGGCTTCCGCCAGGAGGAGCAGGAGAAGGACTTCACCCTGGACACCGAGGGCCTGATCCTCGCCACCGGGTACAAGTACGCCGTCCCCGCCTTCCTCGAGCCGGTCCGCGACCGCCTCAACTGGGACGGCCAGGGCCGCTTCGACGTGGCCCGCAACTACGCGATCGACACGACGGGCCGCGGGGTTTTCCTGCAGAACGCCTCCGTGCACACCCACTCGATCACCTCGCCCGACCTCGGCATGGGGGCGTACCGCAACGCGTACATCATCGGGGCGATGCTGGGCTACGAGTACTACCCCGTCGAGAAGACCATCGCCTTCCAGGAGTTCGCCGCATGACCGTCCGCTTCCGCCCGCTCGACCCCGTCAAGGACGCGGAGCTGCTCCACGGCTGGGTCACCCACCCCAAGGCCGCGTTCTGGATGATGCAGGACGCGAGCGTCGAGGACGTCGTGCGCGAGTACACGGCCTTCGCCGCCCACCCGCACCACGAGGCGTTCATCGGCCTGGTCGACGAGGTCCCCTCGATCCTCATGGAGCGCTACGACCCGGCCCACCTGGAGCTGGTCGGTCTCTACGAGCCGCGGCCGGGTGACGTCGGCATGCACTTCCTCGTCGCCCCGACCGACACCCCGGTGCACGGCTTCACCCGCAAGGTGATCACCGCCGTGATGACGGAGCTGTTCGCCGACCCGGCGACCGCCCGGGTCGTCGTCGAGCCGGACGTGTCCAACAAGGCCGTCCACGCGCTCAACGAGGCCGTCGGCTTCGTGCCGGAGCGGGAGATCCAGAAGCCGGAGAAGAAGGCGCTGCTGAGCTTCTGCACCCGGGAGCAGTTCGAGGCCGCCGTGGGAGTCGCCGCATGAGCACCACCGATGTGACGGACCCCGTCGCGCACCTCACCCCCGAGCTGTGGGCCGACGCCAACCGCGCGCTGATCCGCAAGGGCCTCGCGGAGTTCGCCCACGAGCGGCTCCTCGACCCGCGCGAGCTCGGCGAGAGCCGCTACGTGGTCCTGTCGGACGACGGCACCACCGAGTACCGCTTCACCGCGGACCGGTACGCCCTCGACCACTGGCAGGTCTACGCCGAGTCGATCAGCCGTCACCGCGGCGAGGAGCAGCTTCCGCTGGACGCGCTCCAGTTCATCACCGAGCTGCGCGGCGCCCTCGGCCTGAGCGACGAGGTCCTGCCGGTCTACCTGGAGGAGATCTCCTCCACGCTCGCCGGTACGGCGTTCAAGGCGACCAAGGAACCGGTCACCTCCGCCGAGCTCGCCCACGCCGGCTTCCAGGCGATCGAGACGGGGATGACCGAGGGCCATCCCTGCTTCGTCGCCAACAATGGCCGGCTCGGCTTCGGCGTCGACGAGTTCCGCGCGTACGCCCCCGAGGCGGCGAGCGAGATCCGGCTGATCTGGCTGGCGGCGCGGCGCGACCGCACCACCTTCACGGCCGGCGCGGGCATCGACTACGAGACCTTCGTCCGTGCGGAGCTGGGCGACGCGGCGGTGGACGGCTTCGCGGCGACCCTGGCGGCCCGCGGCCTCGACCTGGCCGACTACCTCCTCATGCCGGCGCACCCCTGGCAGTGGTGGAACAAGCTGTCCGTCACCTTCGCGGCCGAGGTCGCGCAGCAGCGCCTGGTGTACCTGGGCGAGGGCGACGACACGTATCTGGCGCAGCAGTCGATCCGTACCTTCTTCAACACATCGGACCCGGCCAAGCACTATGTGAAGACGGCCCTCTCGGTCCTCAACATGGGCTTCATGCGGGGTCTTTCGGCCGCGTACATGGAGGCCACCCCGGCCATCAACGACTGGCTGCACACCCTGATCGAGTCGGACGCGACGTTCCGCTCGGCCCGCTTCTCGATCATCCGCGAGCGGGCGGCCGTCGGCTACCGGCACCTGGAGTACGAGGCCGCGACCGACCGCTACTCGCCGTACCGCAAGATGCTGGCGGCGCTCTGGCGCGAGTCCCCCGTGCCGACCCTCGCCGAGGGCGAGCGGCTCGCGACGATGGCGTCCCTCGTCCACGTGGACCACACGGGCGCGTCGTTCGCGGGTGCTCTGATCAAGGAGTCGGGCCTGGAGGCCTCGGTATGGCTCCGCCGGTACCTGGACGCCTACCTGCTCCCGGTCCTGCACAGCTTCTACGCCTACGACCTGGCGTTCATGCCGCACGGCGAGAACGTCATCCTGGTCCTCGACGAGCGCGGCGCGGTCTCGCGGGCGATCTTCAAGGACATCGCCGAGGAGATCGTCGTCATGGACCCGGCGGCGGTCCTGCCGCCGGCGGTGGAGCGGGTCCGCGCGGAGATCCCCGAGGACATGAAGCTCCTCTCGGTCTTCACGGACGTCTTCGACTGCTTCTTCCGCTTCCTGGCGGCGTCGCTCGCCACGGAGGGCGTCCTCGACGAGGACGGCTTCTGGCGGACGGTCGCGGAGTGCGTGCGCGGCTACGAGCAGTCGAAGCCGGAACTGGCGGACCGGTTCGCCCAGTACGACATGTTCGCGGAGACCTTCGCCCTGTCGGCCCTGAACCGCCTCCAGCTCCGCAACAACAAGCAGATGGTCGACCTCTCCGACCCGTCGGCGGCCCTCCAGCTCGTCGGCGACCTGGCCAACCCGATCGCCCGCTTCGCATAACCCCCCGAACCGATGTGAGCCCCGGCGGAGTACGGTCCTCCGCCGGGGCTCACATCTGCGCGTACGGGGCTACTCCGCCGGCCAGGGGACCTCCGGGGAGCGGTAGTAGTCGATGCCCAGGGCGTCGAACCTCGGGGCCTGCTCCGCGAGGCGGACCTTGTAGGTGTCCCAGTCGTGGGTGGCCGCCGGCGACCAGCCCAGTTCCGCCAGGCCCGGCAGGCGCGGGAAGGCCATGACGTCCAGGTCGTCCGTGGTGGCCAGGGTCTCCGTCCAGAGCGGGGCCTCGATGCCGCGGACGCTGTCCGCCGGGGCGCCCGCGAGGTAGGCGGCCGGGTTCCAGTCGTACGACCTGCGGACCTCCACGTAGCCCGCCCAGGCGAGGCCGAGCTTGGTGTCCTTCGTGTACTTCATGTCGAGGTACGTGCGGTCGGCCGGGGAGAGGATCAGACCGGCGCCGTTCCGGGCGGCGGCCGCGACCCGCTCCTTCTCCTCCGCGGGGGTGCGGTCGAGACCCCAGTACTGGACGAGGGCGCCGTCCGCCGGGGTCGTGCCGGTCAGCTGGTGCCAGCCGACGACCTTCTTGCCGTACTTCGCGACGACGGGCTGCACCTTGTCCATGAAGGTCACGTAGTCCGCGTGGCTGGTGGAGTGCGCCTCGTCGCCGCCGATGTGGATGTACCGGCCGGGGGTGAGGGCGGCGATCTCGCGGATCACGTCGTCGACGAAGTCGTACGTGACGGGCTTCGGCACGCACAGGGAGCTGAAGCCGACCTTGGTGCCGGTGTAGAGCGGCGGGGCGACGCCGTCGCAGTTGAGCTCGGCGTAGGAGGCGAGGGCGGCGTTGGTGTGGCCGGGGAGGTCGATCTCGGGGATCACCTCCTGGTAGCGGGAGGCGGCGTACCGGACGATCTCCTGGTACTGCGCCTTGGTGTAGAAGCCGCCGGGGCCGCCGCCGACCTCGGTGGAGCCGCCGTAGGTGGTGAGCCGGGGCCAGGAGTCGACGGCGATGCGCCAGCCCTGGTCGTCGGAGAGGTGCAGATGGAGGGTGTTGACCTTGTAGAGCGCGAGCTGGTCGATGTACCGCTTCACCTCGTCGACGGTGAAGAAGTGGCGGGAGACGTCGAGCATGGCGCCCCGGTAGGCGTACCGCGGGGTGTCGGTGATCGTGCCGCCGGCGATCTTCCAGGGCCCGTTCTGGACGCTCTTGCGCTCGACGGCGGAGGGCAGCTGCTGGCGCAGGGTCTGGACGCCGCGGAAGAGCCCGGCGGGTTCGCGCGCGGTGAGGGTGACGCCGTCGGGGGCCGAGCGGAGCCGGTAGCCCTCGGCGCCGAGCTCGGTGTCCTCGGGGCTGAGGCGGAGCCGGATGCCGTTTCCTGCGGCCTGGTCGTCGACGACGGGCAGCGGGAAGCCGGTGGCGGGGCGGAGCAGTCCGGCGAGATAGCGGCCGAGGTCCCGGATCTCGCGGTTCGTGTCGTCCACGCCGATGCGGGTGGTCAGGGTGAGGGTGTAGGGCTCGCCCTCGGGGGTGACGGAGGCGGGTACGGGCACGATGCGGCCGAGCGGGCGGACCTCGGGCTCGGCGGCCGCGGCGTTCTTGCCGTCCGCCCTGCTGTCGGCGGCGGCCTCGCCGCAGCCGACACCGGCGGCGGCGACGAGGAGCAGGGATCCGATCAGGCGCGGAATCCTTCGGCGCTGTGTCACAGGCTGGTCCCCTTCAGGCGTTGGATCAGGCGTTGGACGCGTCTGTCGAGTTCTATAACCGAACCGTCACCATGCGTACCGCCGACATGGCAAAGCGTCAAGGTCTGGACCAATCACCTCGGATTGCGGGTGGATCATGGCGCCCCTGCCCGATATCGGGCAGGATTCTTGCGAACAGCGAGGGATACCCCTCAATATTCATGGGTGCTCGAACGCCGCTCGTCGCACGACGACCTCATCGACCACCTGGTCCGCAGCACCGCGCTCCAGCGCGGTGAGGCCGCCCGGGTGGTACTCGACGTGCTGGCGTACTTCGACGAGACGACCGAGGAGTTCGTCCGCCGCCGACACCGCGAACTGCAGTCCGGCGGGGCCGTGAACGCCGAGATCTTCGAACGGATCTCGGCGGAACTGCCCCACCGGGCCGTGGCGCCGCCGGAGCTCTCGCTCCGGCAACTGCGCCGCATCGTCTACGGCTGAGGCACGAACGACCACGGCGGGCACGCTCACCAACCTGGAGGGGTTTCACCTTTATGTGCGGAATTGTCGGTTACATCGGAAAGCGCGACGTCGCCCCGCTGCTCCTCGAGGGCCTGGCGCGTCTGGAGTACCGGGGATACGACTCGGCCGGCATGGTCGTCACCAGCCCGAAGGCCTCCGGCCTGAAGATGGTGAAGGCCAAGGGTCGCGTCCGTGACCTGGAGGCCCGCGTCCCCAAGCGCTTCACCGGTACCACCGGCATCGCCCACACCCGCTGGGCCACCCACGGCGCGCCGAGCGACATCAACTCGCACCCGCACATGGACCCCGAGAACAAGGTCGCGGTCGTCCACAACGGCATCGTCGACAA
Organism: Streptomyces sp. NPDC056480; assembly: GCF_042795405.1. Taxonomy (NCBI): domain Bacteria; kingdom Bacillati; phylum Actinomycetota; class Actinomycetes; order Kitasatosporales; family Streptomycetaceae; genus Streptomyces; species Streptomyces sp. NPDC056480. Next base: position 29,992 of record NZ_JBHTSA010000071.1, read on the forward strand.
CGCCCAGGAGCTCCGCGCCAAGCTGGAGGCCGACGGCGTCGTCTTCGCCTCCGAGACGGACACCGAGGTCATCACCCACCTCATCGCCCGCTCCCAGGCCACCACCCTCGAGGAGAAGGTCCGCGAGGCGCTCAAGGTCATCGAGGGCACCTACGGCATCGCCGTGATGCACGCCGACTTCAACGACCGCATCGTCGTGGCCCGCAACGGCTCGCCGGTCATCCTCGGCATCGGCGAGAAGGAGATGCTGGTCGCTTCCGACGTCGCCGCCCTGATCGCCCACACCCGCCAGGTCGTCACCCTCGACGACGGCGAGATGGCCACCCTGAAGGCCGACGACTTCCGTACGTACACGACCTCGGGCGCGACCACCACCGCCACCCCGGAGACCGTGGAGTGGGAGGCCGCCTCCTACGACATGGGCGGTCACGACACGTTCATGCACAAGGAGATCTCCGAGCAGCCCGACGCGGTCGACCGCGTGCTGCGCGGCCGGATCGACGACCGCTTCTCCACCGTGCACCTGGGCGGCCTGAACCTGGACCCGCGCGAGGCCCGCACCATCCGCCGGATCAAGATCCTCGGCTGCGGCACCTCGTACCACGCCGGTCTCATCGGCGCCGGGCTCATCGAGTCCATGGCCCGCATCCCCGCCGACGCCGAGCCGGCCTCGGAGTTCCGCTACCGCAACCCGGTCGTGGACCCCGACACCCTCTACATCGCCGTCTCCCAGTCCGGCGAGACCTACGACGTGCTCGCCGCCGTCCAGGAGCTGAAGCGCAAGGGCGCCCGCGTCCTCGGCGTGGTCAACGTGGTCGGCTCCGCCATCGCCCGCGAGGCCGACGGCGGCGTGTACGTCCACGCCGGCCCCGAGGTCTGCGTCGTCTCCACCAAGTGCTTCACCAACACCGTCACGGCCTTCGCGCTGCTCGCCCTGCACCTGGGCCGCATCCGCGACCTGTCCGTCACCGACGGCAAGCGGATCATCGAGGGCCTGCGCAAGCTGCCCGCGCAGATCCAGGAGATCCTCGAGACCGAGGACGAGATCAAGAAGATCGCCGCGGAGTACGCCGGCGCCCAGTCGATGATGTTCATCGGCCGCGTCCGGGGCTACCCCGTCGCCCTCGAGGCCTCCCTGAAGCTCAAGGAGATCTCCTACATCCACGCCGAGGCCTACCCGGCCTCCGAGCTGAAGCACGGCCCGCTCGCCCTCATCGAGCCGGCCCTGCCGACGGTCGCGATCGTCCCCGACGACGACCTGCTCGAGAAGAACCGCGCCGCCCTGGAGGAGATCAAGGCCCGCAGCGGCCGCATCCTCGCGGTCGCGCACCAGGAGCAGGCGAAGGCCGACCACACCATCGTCGTGCCGAAGAACGAGGACGAGCTGGACCCGATCCTGATGGGCATCCCGCTCCAGCTCCTCGCCTACCACACGGCGCTCGCCATGGGCCGCGACATCGACAAGCCGCGCAACCTGGCCAAGTCCGTCACGGTCGAGTAGCGGCGGCCTCGGGGCCTGTCCCCCCGAGCCGCGCCGCCGGGCCTGTCCCCCGGCGTTCGACCGGACATGAAGCGGTCCCCCCGTGCATCCCAGGTGCACGGGGGGACCGCTTCGCTTTCCGCTCGTACGGTCGGCTCGTACTCCCGCCCGTACGCCCTTCCGGCCCGTTCGGTCAGCTCGCCGCGGCCGCGCTGCGGTTCGCCCGGCCGAGTGCGGTCGGCCAGCCGGCCACCGCCGCCGTCGCGCCGTACCAGGCGACGAGACCCGCGACGGCCGCCACCCAGCCGCCCGCCTTCGCGAGCCCGCCGTTGTCGGCGAGCGCCCCGATGCCGAGCAGCAGGAGCGCGACGAACAACAGCCCGTACACGCCCTGTCCGAACAGTCCGCTGCCCGAGGCGGCCAGCGTCAGCGTGAGCGTGAGGAGCGCCCACAGGAGCAGGAAGACGCCCACGGCGTCGGCGGACTCACCGCCGCCCGCCGCGGTTCCCCAGGTGAACCAGAAGGCGCCGAGCGCCGCGAACGCCGTGCCCTCACCCTTGTCGCCCGCGCGGAGGGCGAGCAGACCGACGAGGAAGAGCGTGACCCCGCCGACCCAGGTGGCGAGGCCCGCGGCATCCGCTGCCGCGACGTTGTCGATGACACCCGTGCCGCCCAGGCCGAAGGCCAGCAGGGTCAGTCCGAGTGCGAGGTGGCCGAGAGTGGAAGTGGTGTTTCCCGCGGCGACTTCGTTGTTCACGGCGGGCTCCCTTCAGGTGCGCAGGTGTACTGCGTGAGCTGCTGTGTTCCGGTGACGCTTATGTACCCTTCACAAGCACACAATTCACCTGAGGAAGGCCGAATTTATGGCGGGATGACGTCAGTTGAGGCAGAGACCTGACGGTCCGTACGGAACGGGAGGGGGCCTCGTACGCGACGGGAGGGGCCCTCGCGCTCGACGGGAGGGGCTCTCGGGCGCCCTACGGAATGACGATCACGGGCCGCTGGGCGCGGCGCGCGAGGCGGCCGGCCACCGAGCCGAAGATCCGGCCGACGATCCCGTGCGTGGAGCCGACCACGATCGCGTCGGCCGAGTACTCCCGGCCGACCTCCTCCAGCTCGTGGCAGATGTCGCCGCCGCGCTCGACGAGGATCCAGGGCACCTCGGAGAGGTGCTCGGCGCAGGCCAGCTCCAGGCCGAGGACCTCGGTCCGGTGATCGGGCACGTCCACGAAGACGGGGGGCTCGCAGCCGGCCCACACCGTGGTGGGCAGCCTGTTGGCCACGTGCACGATGATCAGGCCCGAGCCGGAACGCCTGGCCATGCCGATGGCGTACGCGAGGGCGCGCTCACTGGACGTGGAGCCGTCGAAGCCGACGACGACACCGTGCCGGAAGGCCGGGTCGCAGGCATGACGTGGCTGTTCGACCGCGAGGGGGTCGACCGTGGAATCGGCGACGCGCTTGCGGTCCGCGGGTTCGGGGAATTCGTGACCGGCCATCGGTGTCTCGGCGAAGAGAGTCCTCGTGGGAAGGGGCGGGGAACGGAGGGGACGGAACAACGGGTGGCGGCGGAGCTGTGTCCGGGAATCATCTTCCCAAGCCCATACCCCCAAGGGTACGGCGACACTCCTCTCCTGCCCAGAGCCCGCCGTGCCACTCCCCGGCGTGCGCCCCGCTCGCGCGCGGCGTTCCAGGGAGCATGCCCGAGCGCCTCGGGATCTGGCAATGCCGGTTGTGCCCTACAGGTGTCCGTACGGGGGCCAAACGGACGTCGCCGAGAGTGACCGGAACGTTCCGTTTCTCGTTGCCACAGGTCCAGCCCACCGTCGCAGGGAGACCGCCCGTGCCCGCACCATCGACCGCCGCCGGCCAGACCTCCAGCTCCCCCGCCGCCGCCCGCACCGCCGCGCTCGGAGGGCCCCGCGGCCGCCGCCGGGCGCCCGTCCTCGGCCCGCCCGCCGCCGCCGACCCGGATCCGGGCAACGGGCAGGGAGCGGCGGGGGCGGTGCCGTGCGCGGGGGCCGGCGCGGGCTCGGGCGCGGGGGCGACGGCCGGCCCGGGCGGGGGGTCGGGCGCGGGGGGCGGCGGGGTCGCCGCGGAGCAGGCCGGTGACGTCGTCCGCTGGGCGGTCTTCTGCTGCGTGCTGGTCCCGGTGGTGCTGCTCGCCTACGGCAGCTCCCTCGGGGGCGCCGCCGGGACCGCGCTCGGCCTCGTCTCGGTGACGGCGGCCTGCCGGGTGCTGCTGCGGCGCTCGGAGCGGGAGATGCGGAACGAGGGCGTCCGGGGCAGGCGGCGCGGTCAGGACACCCCCTAGCTTTCCGGGGGTGCAAATCAGCCCGAAACAGGGCACCCAGCGGGCCCGCCCCTCGTGGAGTTGACAGGTTCGTACACGCGAACCCATATGTTTTCAGCCAACTTCCATCTGTCGGCGAGTCCTTGGCGGAACGGTTGCCCAACCCCGGTGCCGACACCCGGAAATGCCCCGCCCCAAGGGCTCGCACCCCCCGCGTACGGGGGCGTTCGCCACCCCGCCCCTTCCCCCGCGGCCCTCCCGGCGGAAGACTTCGCGATCGATCGCTTCACGCCAAGTGGCCTTGTCGACAATCCACCGGATGGAGAACTTGTCACGCCGGCGCCATGGGACGCAGTAGATTCGATCATGGGTACCGAAGACTGGGGTCTCGTGCAAAACCGAGGGGAAACGTGCAGGAGCGACACGACCAGGGAGACGCGAACACCGAGGGGGGCTTAGCGTCATGAGCCAGGACTCCACCGCACCGGAGGCCGCACGGAAGCTGACCGGGCGCCGCCGTCGCGAAGTCGTCGCGGTGCTGCTGTTCAGCGGCGGCCCCATCTTCGAGAGTTCCATCCCGCTCTCCGTGTTCGGCATCGACCGGCAGGACGCCGGAGTGCCCCGCTACCGGCTGCTCGTCTGTGCGGGCGAGGACGGACCGCTGCGGACCACCGGTGGACTCGAACTGACCGCGCCGTACGGCCTGGAGGCGATCAGCCGGGCGGGCACCGTCGTCGTCCCGGCCTGGCGGTCGATCACCTCGCCGCCGCCGCCGGAGGCGCTCGAAGCGCTGCGCCGCGCCCACGAGGAGGGCGCGCGGATCGTCGGTCTGTGCACCGGGGCGTTCGTCCTCGCCGCGGCCGGCCTGCTCGACGGCCGCCCGGCGACGACGCACTGGATGTACGCGCCGACGCTCGCCAAGCGCTACCCGTCGGTCCATGTGGACCCCCGGGAGCTCTTCGTCGACGACGGGGACGTGCTGACCTCCGCGGGCACGGCGGCCGGAATCGATCTGTGTCTGCACATCGTGCGGACCGACCACGGCACGGAGGCCGCGGGCGCCCTGGCGCGCCGGCTGGTCGTCCCGCCGCGGCGCAGCGGCGGTCAGGAGCGCTACCTCGACAGGTCTTTACCTGAGGAGATCGGCGCCGACCCGCTGGCCGAGGTCGTCGCCTGGGCGCTGGAGCACCTCCACGAGCAGTTCGACGTGGAGACCCTGGCTGCCCGCGCGTACATGTCACGGCGGACCTTCGACCGCCGGTTCCGCTCGCTGACCGGTTCGGCCCCCCTCCAGTGGCTGATCACCCAGCGGGTGCTGCAGGCCCAGCGACTGCTCGAGACCTCCGACTACTCGGTCGACGAGGTCGCGGGCCGGTGCGGCTTCCGCTCGCCGGTGGCCCTGCGCGGTCACTTCCGGCGGCAGCTCGGCTCCTCGCCGGCCGCCTACCGGGCGGCGTACCGGGCGCGGCGGCCGCAGGGCGACACCGCCACGGCGGTGCTCGACGCGGTCGTGCCGGCGCAGGTCGTGGCCGGAATCCGGCGCCCGGCGTCCCCGCTGGACCAGGGGAAGCCGCAGTCCGACGCCTACGCGCCGGGGCGCCCCGCGCTCCCGGGCCAGCGCAGCGCGCCGTAGCGACGCGCCGTAACGAGAAGAGAAGACCGCCGCCGCCACAAGCGGCGCGACGCAGGAACGGCGGGCCCTCGGGGACATCTCCCCCGGGGGCCCGTCGGCGTCGCGCCGGCGCCGCCCGTCGGGGCCGGCGGCGCGGGGGGACCGTCCGGGGCGCGTGGAGGAAATCGGCATCAACTCGCGCATCGGCCTCTTCACGGGCGGCTCGGCCCGCTCGGGCAGGGGGAAGAGCCCCTAAGGTGGACGCATGAACGATCGCATGGTGTGGATCGACTGCGAGATGACCGGGCTCTCGCTGACGGACGACGCACTCATCGAGGTGGCCGCACTGGTCACCGACTCGGAACTGAACGTGCTCGGCGACGGGGTGGACATCGTGATCCGCCCGCCGGACACGGCCCTGGAGACCATGCCCGAGATCGTGCGCCAGATGCACACGGCCTCGGGGCTGCTCGACGCGCTCGCCGACGGCACCACGCTCGCCGACGCGGAGGCCCAGGTCCTCGCGTACATCCGCGAGCACGTCAAGGAACCCGGCAAGGCGCCCCTGTGCGGGAACTCGGTCTCCACGGACCGCGGATTCCTCGCCCGGGACATGCCCGCCCTGGAGAGCCACCTGCACTACCGGATCGTCGATGTCTCCTCGGTCAAGGAGCTGGCCCGCCGCTGGTACCCGAGGGCGTACTTCAACAGTCCGGAGAAGAACGGCAACCACCGGGCGCTCGCCGACATCCGCGAGTCCATCGCGGAGCTGCGCTACTACCGCGAGGCGGTCTTCGTCCCGCAGCCCGGCCCCGACTCGGAGACCGCGAAGCAGATCGCGGCCCGGCACGTCGTACCGGCCGAATAATCCCCTCCGCGCAGGGCCGCTCGTGCCCGCACATCAATGCGGGCGCGAGCACCCTCCAGGACCCTGTAGACTTCTTCTCGGCCGGTCGGGGAAACCTTCGGGAAACCGCCGGTCATGGTGGGTATAGCTCAGATGGTAGAGCACCTGGTTGTGGTCCAGGATGTCGCGGGTTCGAGTCCCGTTACTCACCCTGTTGGTTCAGGCCCCGGTTCGTTTCGAACCGGGGCCTGAGTCGTTGTCGTGACCCTCGCGCGCATCAGGAGCCCTCGGTGACATCCCGCTTCCTCAGGCAGGCGGGTGCGTCCGTCCTCGCTCTGCAGATCGGCTACCTCCTGCTCATGGAGCTGGCCGTCGTGCTGTTCACGCCGGACACCGGCGAGATCGACCACACCGACCCGAGGGGCCCCGGGTACGTCCTCCTGCTCCTCGCGGCCGAAGCCGCGGTCGCGCTGCCGATGCTCTGGGGCGCGGCGGTGCTCGGGCTCGACTCCTTCAGGGGCAGGGGCCCCCGCTGGGGCCGGGTCGGGGCGCTCGGTGCGGCGGCGGCCCTGCAGGTGTTCGTCGTCTGGGCCGCCGCGTCCAACGCCCTGGCACGCGAGGGCGGGCCGGATCTCGTGCTCAACTGGGTGATGGTGCTGCTCGCGCTGGTCGCCGTCGCCGCGTGCGGCCAGGGGCTGCGTGACGAGTTCCGGAGCACACGGCTCGCGAGCTGAGCCCGCCGTTCGCCCTTCACTCCTTCGGCCGTGGGCCCCGGTTCCTCTCGAACCGGGGCCCGCGTCGTTCCCGGCCGACGTGCCCGTCCCGCGGGCGTCCCCCGCGTGGGGGTCGAACAGTCATCGATAGCTCACCCGTTCGGGCGAGGCGTTGATCCACTCCCCCCGCCCCCCTGTTAGCGTCCCCTTATGCCCAATTTTCTCACTATTCGCACCCATTGGGCGGGGTGAGGGCGGATGGGAGTCCTGCGTGACAATCCCGAACTCGCCCTCTTCCTCTGCCTCTCGGCCGGCTATCTCGTCGGCAAGCTCCGGGTCGGTCCCATCACCCTCGGCGGCATCTGCGGAACCCTGATCGTCTCGCTGCTCGTCGGCGCCTGGACGAAGCTCACGATCTCCGACGACGTGAAGACGATCTTCTTCGCGCTCTTCATCTTCTCGCTCGGGTACATGGCCGGGCCCCAGTTCTTCGCCAACCTCAACAGGAAGAGCCTGCGGTTCTTCGCCCTCTGTCTGATCGAGGTCGTCTGTGTCGTCGGCATCGCCCTCGGTCTCGCCGAGGCCTTCGACCTGGACGTCGGCACCGCCGCCGGCATCCTCGCCGGAGCCGCCACCGAGTCGGCGGTCGTCGGTACGGCCACCGAGGCCATCGGCAACCTGTCCGGCCTGACACAGGAGCAGATCAGCCAGTACCAGGGCCACGTGGCCACCGCGTACACCGTCTGCTACCTCTTCGGGCTCATCACCATCGTCATCTACACCAGCCAGATCATGCCGATGATGATGCGGATCAACCTCCGCGACGCCTGCCGCGAGCTGTGGGAGAAGATGCGCGGCTCGGGCGGCGGCCTGGAGGACGACGAGCGCGAGGCGCTGCCGGGCATGGTCGGCCGGACGTTCCTGGTCACCCATGCGGACGGCGCCAGGGTCGGCGATCTGGAGCGCTCGCTCGGCGGCCGGGTCACCGTCGAGGCGGTGAAGCGGGGCAGCAAGGTCCTCACTCCTCCCCCGCCCGACTTCGAGCTGACGCTCTCCGACCTTGTGCTCACCGTCGGACGGCGGGCCAACATCATCGAGGCGGGCCGGGTCATCGGCCCCGAGACCCCGGCCGTACCGGGCCTGGACACCCCGCTCGCCACCACCCAGATCTCGCTGACCGACAAGAGCGCGGCCGGCAAGTCCCTGGACACCCTCGCCAAGGAGCATCCGGAGTTCTCCTCCGGCGGGGTGTACGTCACGGACGTGCTCCGCAACGACCAGCACCTGCCGGCGACCCCGGAGACCGTCGTGGCCCGGGGCGACGTCCTCACCCTGGTCGGCGCCCGCGCGGGCCTCGGCAAGCTGGCGTCCAAGGTCGGCGCGGTCGTCAGGAACGACGCCACCGACTTCATCTACCTGGGCCTCGGCATCGTCTGCGGCTCGCTCCTCGGACAGGTCGTGGTCACCTTCGGCGACGTCCCCATGTCGCTCGGCACCGGCGGCGGCTGTCTGATCTCCGGACTGCTCTTCGGCTGGTTCCGCTCCCGGACGCAGACCTTCGGCGCCTTCCCGCCGCAGGCCGCCTCCACCCTCAAGGACATGGGCCTGGCGATCTTCATCGCGTGCACGGGTCTGGTGTCGGGCCCTCAGGCCTGGCCGCTGCTCAAGGAGTACGGGGCGCTGCTGCCGTTCGCCGGGATCGCGATGGTCCTGATCCCCGCGACGATCTCGCTGTTCGTCGGCCGCAAGCTCCTGAACATCGAGAAACCGCTGCTCATCGGCGCGATCGCCGGCCAGCAGTGCTCGACCCCGGCGATCACCTCGGTGACGCAGGTCGCCCAGAGCTCGGTCCCGATGCTCGGCTACACGATCACGTACACGCTCTCGAACTTCCTGCTCCCGCTGACCGGCCCGCTGCTCGTCGGCATTCTCGGAGCGTGAGGGGACGCCCATGATCGACTTCCTCAACCGGAACGTCTTCCAGCCCCACCCCGAGCTGCTCGTCTTCATCACCGTCGCGCTCGGCTTCCTCTTCGGCAAGCTCCGCTACAAGGCGATCGCGCTCGGCGCCGTCACCGGCTGTCTGGTGGCCGGCCTGCTGCTGGGCGCGCAGTTCAAGGTCACGATCGACGGCACGGTGAAGAACCTCTTCTTCACGATGTTCCTCTTCGCCCTCGGCTACAAGGTCGGCCCCCAGTTCTTCCGCGGCCTGAAGAAGGACGGCATGCCGCAGGTCGTCAACGCCGTCGTGGTCTGTGTGACGGGACTCCTGGTCTCCTGGGGCTTCGCCGTGATGCTCGGCTACGGCCCCGGGCTCTCCGCCGGCCTGCTCGGCGGCGCGCTCACCCAGTCCGCGGTCATCGGCGTCGCCCAGGACGCCATCGGCAACCTGCCGGGACTCTCCGCCGAGCAGATGAAGACCGAGGAGAACCTGGTCGCGATCGGCTACGCCGTCACCTACCCGCTCGGCACCATCCTCTGCGCGATGCTCCTCGCCAACGTCCTGCCCAAGCTGTACAAGCGGGACCTGGCCGAGGAGTCCGCGCGGATGGCCAAGGAGCTCGACGCCCCGGGCGACAACCCCGACCTGGCCGAGGGCTACTACGAGGTCGTCCTCCGCGCGTACCAGATGGACCACTCGCCACTGGTCGGGCGGACCATCGACGACTTCGAGAACCAGCAGAAGGAACTCGGGCACCGCATCTACATCACCCGGGTCCGGCGCGAGGGACTGATCCTGGCCCACGACCAGCGGACGGTGCTGCGCTCCGGCGACGTGGTCGCCGTCAGCGCCCTGCGCGGCTCGCTCGTCGACTTCGACGCCCGCGCCCACATCGGTCCGGAGACCGACGACGTGGAGCTGCTCGGCTACCAGACGGAGACGCTGCACGTCGTCGCCTCGGAGAAGGCGCAGCTCGGGAGGTCGATCGCCGACCTGCGCCGCGAGCCGTTCATGGTCGGCGTGTACATCGACAAGATCTACCGCTCGGGCGCGGAGTTCCCGTACCGGCTCTCCACGACGCTGGAACGCGGCGACACGGTGATCCTCACCGGGCCGAAGCGCCTGGTGGACCCGGCGGGCAGGGCGATCGGCAAGCCCGTGCCGACCTCCTTCGCCACCGACATGCTCTGGGTGGGCCTCGGCATCTTCCTGGGCGGCTGCATCGGCATCCCGGCGCTGACCGTGTCGGGCGTGCCGATCTCGCTGTCGACCTCGGGCGGGGCACTGATCATGGGTCTGGTCTTCGGCTGGATCCGCGGCAGGTACCCGACGTACGGCAATGTGCCGCCCGGCGCCCAGTGGTTCATGGACACCCTCGGCCTCTGCCTCTTCGTCGCCGTCGTCGGCATCAACGCCGGTCCCAGCTTCACCAGCGGCCTCTCGACGGCCGGCTGGGGGCTGCTCGTCTGGGGCGCGGTGGCGACCGTGGTGCCGCTGCTGGTGGGCTTCGGCGTCGGTCACTACGTCCAGAAGATCCGCTTCCCGATCCTGATGGGCGTCCTGGCCGGCGGTCAGACCACGACCGCGGCGATCGGCGCGATCAACGAACAGTCCAAGTCCCAGATCCCCACGCTCGGTTACACGATCCCCTACGCGGTGGGCAACGTCCTGCTGACCATCTGGGGCGCCGTGATCGTCATCCTCAACCACTGAGCCGACCGACCCTCCCCCCTCGTACGTACGTAAGGAAGTCACCGTGCCCAGGACCACCTTCACCCGCGAGGAGATCCAGTCCTTCGCGCAGCTCTCGCCGTTCGAGCTGAAGGACAAGTTCATCCAGCTCGCGCAGGCCGCGCAGGCCGACAAGCCCGGCCAGAAGGAGAAGTCGCAGACCCAGATGCTCAACGCGGGTCGCGGCAACCCGAACTGGGTCGCCACGGGCCCCCGCGAGGCCTTCTTCGCCCTCGGCCACTTCGCGCTCTCCGAGTCCCGCCGCGTCTGGACCGCCGACAACCTCGGCGGCATGCCCGAACTCCGCGGCTCGGGCGAACGCTTCGACGCCTTCGTGCGCCAGCACCCGGACCTGCCCGGGATCGAGCTGCTGCAGAGCTGTGTGGAGTACGCGATCGAACGCTTCGGCTTCGGCAAGGACGCGTTCGTGCACGAGCTGACCGACAGCACGATCGGCGACAACTACCCCGTGCCGGACCGGATGCTGCCGCACGCCGAGCAGATCGTCCGGGGCTATCTCGACGACGAGATGTTCGGCAAGCGGCCGCCCGCCGGGACCATGTCCCTCTTCGCGACCGAGGGCGGCACGGCCGCCATGTGCTACATCTTCGACTCCCTGATGAAGAACGGGATCCTGCGGAAGGGCGACCGGATCGCCCTGATGGTGCCGGTCTTCACCCCGTACATCGAGATCCCCGAGCTCGACACCTACGACTTCGACGTCGTGACGGTCAACGCGAGCCTCTTCACCGAGACGGGCGTCCGCGAGTGGCGCTACCCGGCCGAGGAGGTCGCCAAGCTCGCCGACCCCTCGGTGAAGATGGTCTGCCTCGTGAACCCCTCGAACCCGCCGTCGCTCGCGCTGAGCGAGCGGGTCGCGAGCCAGATCCAGGACATCGTCGCCACCACCAACCCGAACCTGCTGGTCGTCACGGACGACGTGTACGGCACCTTCGTCGAGGGCTTCCGCTCGCTCGCCGCCGACCTGCCCCGCAACACCCTCCTCGTGTACTCGTACTCCAAGCACTACGGCTGCACCGGCCACCGGCTCGGCGTCATCGGCCTCCACGACGACAACGTCGTCGACGAGATGCTGGCGAACCTGCCGCGGGACGAGCAGGAGCTCCTGAACAAGCGGTACGGGACGCTGTCCCTGGAGCCGGAGAAGATCCGGTTCATCGACCGGCTGGTCGCCGACTCCCGGCAGGTCGCCCTCAACCACACGGCGGGCCTCTCGCTCCCCCAGCAGGTCATGATGTCGCTGTTCTCGCTCTTCGACCTGCTCCCCGAGGGCCAGGCCTACAAGGAGAAGATCCGCGGCATCGTGCGCCAGCGGCTCGACCTGCTCCTCGAAGGCGCCCAGATGAAGATCGCCGAGGACGTGAAGCGGGCCGGATACTACATCGAGCTGGATCTGCTCGCCGAGGCCGAGCGGGTGCACGGGAAGGACTTCGCGGACTTCCTGGAGAAGGAGTACGAGCCGGTCGACCCGCTGTTCCGGCTCGCCGAGCAGACCGGCGTCGTCCTCCTCAACGGCGGCGGCTTCGACGGCCCCGAGTGGTCGGTCCGGGTGTCGCTCGCCAACCTCGACGACCTGGACTACCTGAAGATCGGCCACCATCTGCGGGCGATCTTCAACGACTACGCGGAGGAGTGGAAGGTCTCCCGCGCCTGACGGGCGACGGACACAGGGGTGCGCGCCCCCGCGGGGGGGGGGGGGGGGGCCCGCGCCGGGGGGCGCGGGGGGGGGGGGGGTGTGGTATAAACCAATGACGCAGCCCACGACGCGGTGAGTGTAGATATCGGGGGTG
>NZ_JBHTSA010000072.1:0-41545 GCF_042795405.1 Streptomyces sp. NPDC056480
CGGCCGGACCTCCGGGTCACGGCCGGCCGCGGGAGCGTCCGCGAACGCCCGGCGCCTCGCCGTCCGTTCGCGGGAGTCAGCACGACTCCCGCACGATCAGTTCCGTCGGCAGCACCCGCCGGCGGGGCTCCTCCGGTGCGTCCACGATCTCCCCCAGCAGCATGCGCGCCATCGTGCGGCCCATCTCCTCGATGGGCTGCCGCACGCTCGTCAGCGGCGGGTCCATCAGCCGTGCCACCGGCGAGTCGTCGACGCCGACGAGGGCCACGTCCTCGGGGACCCGGCGGCCCGCCTCCCGCAGCGCGCCCCGCGCCCCGGCCGCCATGACGTCGGACGCGGCGAAGACGGCGTCCAGGTCCGGTCTGCGGTCGAGCAGCCGCCGCATCGCCCGCCGGCCGCCCTCCTCGGTGAAGTCGCCCGCCGAGACCAGCTCTTCGTCGGGGGCGAGTCCGGCCTCCGCGAGGCCCGCCCGGTAGCCGCCGAGCCGGGCGCGGGCCACGTACATGTCGAGCGGACCGGTGACGGTCGCGATCCTGGTCCGCCCGCGCCCCACGAGGTGGGCCACGGCCGCCCGGCCGGCCCCGATGTTGTCGGAGTCGACGTACGGCACGGGCTCGGCCTCGGAGCGGCGTCCGTTCATGACGACCGGCAGGCCCAGTTCCCTGATCCGGTCGGGCAGCGGGTCGTCGCCGTGGACGGAGGCGAGCAGGACGCCGTCGACGCGCTGGGCGGCCAGGTACTGCTCGAAGCGCTGCCGCTCCTGCTCGCTGCGGACCAGGGTGAGGAGCAACTGCTTGTCGGCCTCGGCGAGTTCGGCGCTGACCCCGCGGATCAGGTCGAGGAAGTACGGCTCCGCGAAGAGGCGGGCCTCGGCCTCGGGAATGACGAGCGCGATCGCGTCCGTACGGCTGCCGGCGAGTGCGCGGGCGGCCTGGTTGGGTACGTAGCCGAGCTCGGCGACGGCTCTGGCGACGGCCGTTCTGGTCTGCTCGCTCACCCGGGGGGAGCCGTTGATCACCCGGGAGACCGTGCCCCGGCCGACCCCGGCCCTGGCCGCGACCTGCTCCAGGGTGGGTCTGCCGCTCTGCCGTCCGCTCACAACTCCCGAACTCCCCTCGTAGGACAACGCGCTGCTCACCACGGTCCCGCCGGAGACGAACACCAGGATGGGAGCGCTCCCACACTAGTCCACGCCCCCGCCTCCGCGCCACGAGGTGTGTTCAGGAGATGACGCGACCGGTCCCGCCCGGACCCGCGAAACCCTCGGAAAACCTTCCGGTAACGAATCCGCGTTCATGTCTTGACACTCACACCCGCCAGGCAGCAACCTTCCGGCAACGACGTGGGAGCGCTCCCATCCGGGATGCGCACAGCCTTGCATCAGGTCCTGGCAGGCGCCGCCGAGCCGCGATCAGCCGGCCGGACCTCCTGGCGCACAACGAGCACCACCTTGGACGAGGAGAGTGGAATGCGCACTTCCAGCAGCAGACGCGGACGCCGTGCGGCGATCGCGGCGGTCGCCGTCGTCGTGACCGGCACGACCCTGCTCACCGGTTGCGGCAGCGACGACGACAACGGCGGCAAGGGCGGCGGGGGCGGACAGAGCAACGAGAAGATCACGCTGCGGATCGGGACCTTCGGTTCCTTCGGCTACGACGACAAGACCGGCGCGAAGCTCTACGCCGAGTACGAGCGGCTCCACCCGAACATCAAGATCGAGGAGTCGAACGTCTCCGACGGCCAGAAGTACTGGGACACGCTGAAGCTGCGCCTCACCCAGAACAGCGGCGTCGCCGACATCCAGGCCGTCGAGGTGGGCTACATCGCCGAGGCGACCGGCACGGCGATGGCGAACAAGTGGGTCGACCTCGGCAAGGAGGGCGGCGCGAAGCTGGACGCCTTCCTCGACTGGAAGGTCAAGCAGGCGACGACCGGCGACGGCAAGGTCATCGGCCTCGGCACCGACATCGGCCCCATGGCCATCTGCTACAACAAGGAACTCTTCGCCAAGGCCAAGCTGCCCACCGAGCGCGACGCCGTCGGCAAGCTGTGGTCCGGCGACTGGGCCAAGTTCCTCGCGACCGGCGAGAAGTACAAGGCCGCCGCGCCCGCCGGCACCTCCTTCCACGACTCGGCGAGCGGTCTCTTCAACGCCGTCGTCTCCAGCGACCCGGTGCAGTACGCCAACACGAGCGGCGCACTCGACTGGGAGAACAGCCCCGGCGTGAAGAACGCCTGGGACACCGCGGTCAAGGCCGCCCAGGGCGGACTGACCGCCAAGCTGCGCCAGTTCGACGAGAAGGGCACCTGGAACGCCGCCTTCAAGAACTCGAAGTTCGCCACCGTCGCCTGCCCCAGCTGGATGACCGGCATCATCAAGGACCAGGCGGGACCCGCCAACCAGGGCAAGTGGGACATCGCCGCGCCGCCGGTCGCCGGCAACTGGGGCGGCTCCTTCCTCGCCGTGCCCAAGGCGGGCAAGCACACCAAGGAGGCCGCCGAGCTGGCCGCCTGGCTGACCGCCCCGGCGCAGCACGCCAAGGTCTTCGCGGTCAACGGCAACATCCCCTCGTCCAAGGACACCCTCACCTCCACGGCCGTACAGGAGGCGAAGCTGCCGTACTTCGGCGACACCCCCGTCGGCAAGATCTTCTCCAGCGCGGCGTCCGGGATCACCCCGGCCGCGATCAGCCGCTACGACGGCCAGGTCAAGACCTTCCTCACCGACAACGGCATCCTCGACATCGAGCAGCGCGGCACCGACCCGGCCAAGGCCTGGGAGAACGTCAAGAAGCTGGTCGACGACAAGATCGACCAGTAGCGGGGACACCCGCCGGTCCGCCGTCGCCCGCGGGCGGCGGACCGGCACCGTCCGCACCACCGCACGCATCGACCCTGGAAGGACGCCCCCGTGGCCACCTCCGTTCGGGCGAGGCCGGACGGCTCCCCGCCGCCCGCCGCCCCGCCCTCCTCCCCCGGCCCGCGCGGCCGCCGCTCCCCCGGCGGCCTGCGCAGCACGCTCTACCGCTGGGACATCAAGGCGATCCCGTACGTCTTCGTCGCCCCCTTCTTCCTCACCTTCGCCGCCTTCGGCCTCTTCCCGCTGATCTACACCGGCTGGCTCTCGCTCCACCGCGTCGAGCTCGGCGGCGACCCGACGTGGAAGGGTCTGGAGAACTACACCGACCTCGCGACGAGCGAGTTCTTCTGGAACGCGCTCTTCAACACCTTCACCATCGGAGTGATCGCGACCGTTCCCCAGCTCCTCATGGCGCTGGGCCTGGCGCACCTGCTCAACTACAAGCTCCGCGGCCGGGGCTTCTTCCGGGTCGCGATCCTCGCCCCGTACGCCACCTCGATCGCGGCGGCGACCCTGGTCTTCGCCCAGCTGTTCAACACCGACTACGGAATGATCAACGGCGTCCTGGGCTGGATCGGCATCGACCCGGTGAACTGGGAGTCGTCCAAGTGGCCGGCGCAGATCGCCATCTCGGTGATCGTCACCTGGCGCTGGACCGGCTACAACGCCCTGATCTACCTGGCCGCCATGCAGGCCGTGCCGCAGGACCTCTACGAGGCGGCCTCGCTCGACGGGGCCTCGCGCTGGCGCCAGTTCATCAGCGTCACCATCCCGTCGATCCGGCCGACCATCCTCTTCACGATCGTCGTCTCCACCATCGGCGCCACCCAGCTGTTCGGCGAGCCCATGCTCTTCGGCGGCAGCGTCGGGATCAGCGGCGGCAGCGGCAACCAGTTCCAGACGCTGAGCCTGCTGATGTACGAGAAGGGCTGGGTGACCGGCGCTCTGGGCCAGGCCTCGGCGATCGCGTGGGTCATGCTGCTGCTCCTGCTGCTCGTCGGCGGCGTCCAGGCGCTCGTCTCCCGCCACAACCGCACGAAGCTGGGGGGCTGACCTCATGGCGCAGACACTCGACAGGAGCCCGGCCGGGTCCGGCGTCCCGGCCGCCGCCCCCGCGGCGGCCCGCCCCGGGCGGCGCTTCCGGCAGACGGCCGGCCGCCAGCACCACGCGGGACCGCTCACCTATGTACTGCTCGTCGCGGCCGCGTTCGTCTCGCTCTTCCCGCTGTACTGGAACGTGGTCGCCGCCTCGCACAGCGGCGAGCGGGTCGTGGAGGCGCCGGCGCCGCTGCTGCCCGGCAACCGCCTCCTGGACAACCTCGGCTTCGCCTGGAACCAGGTCGACATGGGCGAGGCGCTGGTCAACACCACGATCGTGGCGAGCCTGGTGGCCCTGTCCACCGTGCTGTTCTCCACGCTCGCCGGTTTCGCCTTCGCCAAACTGCCGTTCCGGGGCCGGGGCATGCTGCTCTCCCTGGTGGTCGCCACCATGACGATCCCGCCGCAGCTCAGCGTCATCCCGCTGTACCAGATCATCACCGACCTCGGCTGGTTCGACCAGCTCCAGTCGGTCGTCCTGCCCTCGCTCGTCGCCGCGTTCGGCGTGTTCTTCATGCGCCAGTTCCTGGTGGAGGCGCTGCCGATGGAGCTGGTGGAAGCGGCCCGGGTGGACGGCGCGCACAGCCTCCGGATCATCTGGCACGTGGTCTTCCCGGTGGCGAGGCCCGCCATGGCCGTGCTCGGCATGCTGGTCTTCGTACAGGCCTGGAACGACTTCTTCTGGCCCTTCATCGCGCTCACCCCGGACGGCAACCCCACCCTTCAGGTGGCACTCGCCGGGCTCGGCGCGGGCAACCACACGGTGGACCACGCCGTCGTGCTGACCGGCGCCCTCATCTCCACCGTGCCGCTCCTCCTGGTCTTCGCCTTCCTGGGCAAGCACATCGTGGGCGGCATCACGGCCGGCGCCGTCAAGAGCTGACCGGCCGCCCCGCCTTCCTACCGAACGTCTCGAACGTACCGACCCCGTACCCGTGTTGGGAGCCCCCTCCTATGACCGCGTCCGAAACCCGGCCGCTCACCGCCACCCGCTCGTTCCCGTCCGACTTCCTCTGGGGCGCGGCCACCGCCGCGTACCAGATCGAGGGAGCGGCGGCCGAGGACGGCCGTACCCCGTCCATCTGGGACACCTTCTCGCACACCCCCGGCAAGGTCTTCGAGGGGCACACCGGTGACGTGGCCGTGGACCACTACCACCGGTTCCGCGAGGACGTCGGGATCATGTCCGAACTCGGCCTGAACGCGTACCGGTTCTCCGTCTCCTGGTCCCGGGTGCAGCCCACCGGGCGCGGGCCGGCCGTCCAGAAGGGCCTGGACTTCTACCGGGCGCTCGTCGACGAGCTGCTCGCCGCCGGGATCCAGCCGGCCCTCACGCTCTACCACTGGGACCTGCCGCAGGAGCTGGAGGACGCGGGCGGCTGGCCCGAGCGGTCCACCGCCGAGCGGTTCGCCGAGTACGCCGGGATCGTCGCCGACGCCCTCGGGGACCGGGTGACCCGCTGGACCACCCTCAACGAGCCCTGGTGCAGCGCCTTTCTGGGGTACGGCTCCGGGGTGCACGCGCCGGGCCGGACCGATCCGGTGGCCTCCCTGCGCGCCGCCCACCATCTGAACCTCGGGCACGGTCTGGCGGTCCAGGCGCTCCGGTCCGCGCTGCCCGCGGACCGGCAGGTCTCGGTCTCGCTCAACCTGCACGAGGTGCGGCCGCTGACGGGTTCCGCCGAGGACCTGGACGCGGCCCGCCGGATCGACGCCGTCGGCAACCGGATCTGGCTGGGGCCGATGCTGGAGGGCGCCTACCCCGAGGACCTGCTGCTCGACACGGCGCAGGTCACCGACTGGTCCTTCGTCAGGGACGGGGACACGGCGACCGCACGGCAGCCGCTGGACCTGCTGGCGGTCAACTACTACACCCCGACGCTCGTCTCCCAGGTGCCCGAGGGTGCGGAGAAGCCTCAGGACGACGGTCACGGCAACAGCGACCACTCGCCGTGGCCGGGCGCGGACGCGGTCGCCTTCCACCGGGCGCCGGGCGAGCCGACGGCGATGGGCTGGGCGGTCGACCCGAGCGCGCTGTACGACCTGCTGACGCGGGTGTCCGCCGCGTACCCCGAACTCCCGATGGTCATCAGCGAGAACGGTGCCGCCTACGAGGACGTGGTGTCCCCGGACGGTTCGGTGCACGATCCGGAGCGTTCCGCGTACGTGCACGCGCATCTGGAGGCGGTGCACCGGGCGATCGAGGACGGGGTGGACGTCCGCGGCTACTTCCTCTGGTCGCTCCTCGACAACTTCGAGTGGGGCTACGGCTACGCGAAGCGCTTCGGCGCGGTCCGGGTGGACTACGACACGCTGGAGCGGACCCCGAAGTCCAGCGCGCGCTGGTACGCGCGGGTGGCGCGGACGGGTGAACTGCGGGCCCCCGCCGAAGGCTGATCCGCGTCCGGGGGGGGAAGGCCGTGCCGGACGACCGGCACGGCCTTCCCCGCTCCGCTACGGCTGGCCGTCGAGCCAGCTCAGCTTGTGCCCGTAGAGCACCCGCTGGCAGTAGTCCGTACCGGCCGGGTCGCCGGTGGCCCGGTTCGCCCCGCAGTCCGACGCCTGCCCCGGGCGGTGCTCGGAGAGGGACCACAGCCGGCCGGTGCCGCGCTCGATGTAGAGGTCCTCGGCGCCCCGGGCGGTCTTGACGGCCTGTCCGTGCTGCACGAGCCGGCCCCCGTCCCATGTGTAGCGCCAGAGGTTGCCGGGCTCGTCGGTGCCCTTCGACTCGTTCACGTAGAGGGTGCCGTCGTGCGCCGCCGCGCCCTGCGCGCCGCCGTTGGCCAGCGGCAGGTAGTTCGCCCAGCCTTCGGCGGCGACGTCGGCCGAGCGGCCCTCCAGGGCCGCGACCGGGTAGGAGGCGATGCGGCCGGTGGACGGGTAGCCGCTCTCGGGACGGCAGTACTCGCCCATGATCAGCCGGTCCGGGGTGGTGCTGCGGTCGAGCGAGATGTAGGAGGCCTTCGGTGCTCCGGTGGAGACGCAGGCGTACGAGCCCTGCGGGTTGCTCTGCGTCGCCTTGAACTTCCAGGCGGCCACCTGGGGCATCACGTAGCGGTAGCCGAAGCTGTACCAGACGTTGTCGTGCCGGCCGACCTTCGTCTTGTCCTCGACGTCGGCGGTGGTCTTCACACCGTCCGTGTCGGAGCCCATCGCGTCGTGCGTCTTGGGGTCGCCGTCCGGGTCGAGGTCCATGATGTAGCGCATGTCGAAGACGCGCAGGCCGTTGCGGGTGTCCGCGACGTAGAGGTAGTTGCCGTACCAGACGATCCCGCCGGCGTGGACGCCCTTCTGGATCGGGTACTCGGCGGCGTGCAGACCGTCGAAGGAGACGTGGTCGGCCGAGTTCACATAGGTCCAGCCCAGCAGGACGTGCCGGTACTTGACCTCGGGGCTGCCCGTGGCCGGGTTGGTCCGGCTCTGGACGAAGGTGATGCGGACGCCCTTCTGGTTGCAGGCGTCGTTCGCCTCCAGCTCGGCCGTGGTGCAGTCGCCGGCGGTCGGGAGCGGGTCGTTCTCGCGCCCCGGGTCCCAGCCGTCGTAGGAGGCGAAGAGCTGGATGTCGCCCGCCGAGCCCCACACCTCGTCGATCTTGGCGTCGGATACGCCGGTCATGCCCTGCGGGACCCATTCCTGCGAGACGGAGTCGTCGTTCTGCAGGCAGTACTTGATGTCGGGATCCGGGGCCGTGCCGAACGGGTCTCGGGAGCACCCCGGCGTGATGGTGCGGTTCGCGCCGGTCAGCAGGTTCTGGACGCCGGACTTGGGCAGCACCGCGTCGAGGCGGTTCACCCGGGTGGTGGTCTCGGCGTTCAGCGCGCCGGGCGACATCGTGAAGTCACCGGGTGAGGCGGCGCCGCCTGGCTCGGTCCAGGCGCGGGTGGTGAACGGCGAGGCGGTCGCCTCGGTCGTACGGGGCTCCTGGATCCAGCTCTGCGGGGTGGTGGGCGGAAGGTCCTCGGCCTGCGCCGGCGCGGCGAGGCCGGTGAACGCGAGCGAGGCCGTGGCGGCGGCCGTGAGCCACGCGCGACGTATGCGCCTTGTGGGCATGGGTGGTTGTCTCCGTTGCTCCTGAGTCAGTAAGTCGAACGGAGAGTTCCAGAACGTTTGCGCGAAGTGCAAACGTGTTCGCGACACCGGCAACGCCACGCCGAGCAGGGCGCAGTTGGGAAGAATTCGGCCATACCCTCACCGACCGGGCGTCTCGGCCTCCGATCGGTGAGGGCCGGGTGAAGGTCGCCGTCGGTTCCGGTGGACGCCGCCGAGGGAGGTCACCGGAAACTCCTCCACGCGTCCGGCCTCCGCCGCCCCCGCGGCACGACGCGAGCACCGCCCCGCGAATCGGCCCGGCCGGCCCCTCACCCCTTAGGGTGGGCGGTCATGAGAGACGTTCAGCCGCACGCCCCCCGGTCCCGTCGACGCGGGGTCGCCACCCTGCTCGCGGTGGCCACCGCCGTGGCGGGGCTCGCGACCGCGTTCGTCGTCACGGCCCCGCCCTCGCGGTCCGAGCCCCGCCCGGCGGAGGCGCGGGCGGGGGCTCCGGCAGGCCCCTGGATGCGCCGCGCCGACGCGCCGCCGACCGTGATCGCCCACCGGGGCGCCTCCTCGGCCGCCCCCGAGAACACCCTGGTCTCCGACGAGGTGGCCCGCCGGGGCGGCTCCGTCTGGATCGAGAACGACGTCCAGCCCAGCAAGGACGGCGTGCCGTACATCCTGCACGACACGACCGTCGACCGGACGACCGACGGCACGGGCGCGATCCGCTCCCTGACCGCCGCCCAGGTGAACGCGCTGGACGCGGGCTCCTGGTTCGCACCCGCCTACGCCGGCACCCGCGTGCCGACCCTCGCCGCCCAGCTGGCGGACCTCCGGGTGCGCGGCGGGAACCTGCTCCTGGAGATCAAGGGCCGGCACAGCCACGCCGAGGTGGCCCGGATCGTGCGGGACGTCCGGGACCAGGGCATGACGGACCGCGTGTTCGTCCAGAGCTTCGACGTCCCGTCGCTGCAGCACGTGCGCGATCTGGCGCCCGAGCTGCCGGTCGGTCTGCTGCGCAGCACCCTCGACGCCGATCCGGTGACACTCGCGAAGGAGCTGGGCCTGTCCGCGTACAACGTGTCGGACGCGGCGCTCGCGACCCGTCCGGAGGTGCTCGGCGAGCTGCGGACGGCGGGGGTGGCGGTGAACGTCTGGACGGTGGACACCCCCGCCCGCTGGGCGGCCCTGACGGCACTCGGCGTGGACGGGATCATCACCAACCGCCCGACGGAACTGGGTGGCTGGCTCTCGGGCCGGCCGAGCCCAGCCGTTACGGGGTGACCTTGATGTCGTCCACGAAGGCCCGGACCATGATCGCGTGGGTGAAGACGACGGTCCCGGGCTTGATCAGGCCGCCCTCGCCGCCGTCCCCCTTGACCTGAACGGTGCGCTCGCCCAGGAAGGTGAGGGTCTTGCTGTCGAAGATCCACTCGGTGCGCTGCCCGCTGGTCTCGTCGAGCCGCGCGACGGCGACGCCCTTGCGGCCGACGGCGTCGGTGGCGCTGTCCACCATGACGACACCGGGGATCTTCGCGGCGGCCCGGTAGAGGGCCGCCGTCAGCTTCGGCGTCGGCCAGCTCTCGACGAGCAGGTCCCCGATGGTGGTGAAGGCCTGCTGGTCCTTGCCGTTGCCCTGCCCCTCCGTCTCCTCGTAGATCTTCCGGAGCAGCGCGTCGGGGTCGGTGGGCAGGTTCGCGAGGTAGTCGTGGGAGGGCGCGCCGAGGTGCGGGGTCGGCACGTTGCCCTGCTCGTCGCGGCCTTCCAGGGTGATGCCCTCGGGGCCGGTGTTGCCGGGCTCGATCAGCCAGCCCTTGAGGCCGTCGGGCGACCGCCACGACTGCCGGGTGTGCAGGGGGTCGCTGACGAGGCTGCTCTTGTCGCCGACGGTCTTCACATGGGTGTTCGCCGCCCGCGTCTCGATGTAGATGTACTGGCCGGCACGGCCGTTCGGGACCTCGGCCCCGGCGGCGGCGAGCGAGATGCGGTCGAGGAGGCGGGGCGCGCCCTTGGCGTCGACGGCGCCGATGGTGGTGGTGAGGACGGGGCCGGTGGCACGGTCGACGGGGTTCCGTGCGTCGCCGGGGGTGAGGACGAGGACGCCGACGGCGAGGGCCCCGGCGAGAACGGTGGCGGCGGGCAGCAGGACCGCCTTCCGCAGGAAGGGGTTGCGCGGGGTACGAGCGGCGGCGGTGCGGCGGTCGTCGTGGATCTGGCTCATCAGGCGCTCCTTGTGGAACTGGTGGCGGCCCGGAGGAAGGTCGTGTTCCTCGAGCGCCGGGAGGCCTCCGGTCTCGTGCCGGTTCGCCGTACGGATCTTGTCCGGGTCGGGGTTCATCGGATTCCTTCCTGCGCGGGCCGGACCGCGTTCACGCGATCACCTGTTGTCTGTCGGGTGCCGGGGGCGGGTTCCCGGTTCTCCGGTGCGAGTTCGTCTCTCTCCCGGGCGAGTTCCGCCTCGGCGCCGGTACGGAGCTTGGCGCGGGCGCGGGAGAGCCGTGAGCGGACGGTGCCGACGGGGACCCGCAGGGCCCGGGCGACCTCGGTGTAGGCGAGGCCCTCCCAGAGGCAGAGGACGAGGACTTCGCGTTCGGTGCGGCGGAGCGTACCGAGGGCCCGCAGGGTGGCGGCGATGCGGCGCCGGTCGTCGATCCGGCCCGCGACCTCGGAGGCGTGGTCGGGTACCGAGGCCTCGGCCTGTCCGGCGGCCGCGTACGCGTCGGCGGCCGCCCGGTAGCGGCGGTTTCCGCGGCAGTGGTTGCGGGAGACGTTGGTGGCGACGCCGAGCAGCCAGGGCCGGAGCGATCCCCCGTCCGGGTCCACCTTCTGCCGGAGCCGCCAGGCCTCCAGGAAGGTCGCCGCCATCACGTCCTCGGCGACCGACCAGTCGCCGGTCAGCCGGAAGGCGTGGTTGTAGACGCTCCGGGCGTAGGAGTCGAAGAGTTCGGCGAAGGCCGAGGGGTCTCCGTCCCGTACGCGTGCGCGCATGTCGTTGTTCACGTCTCTCGTCTGTCCGGCCCCCGGAGCGGGTTCCCGTGACCCGCGTCACAGCGGGAGCCGAGTTCCGCCAGGAGTTCGGGGTTGACGATGCGCAGGATGGTCGCGATGTGCCCGGGGTCGGCCGCCGCCCACAGGGTCTCGCGGGCCGCGCGGTACTTGGCGGCGAGCCGTTCCCGCTGTTCGGGCGGCAGGGCGGCGGCCCGGTCCGAGCGGCTGTTGTGGGCGTTGTCGGCGATCTTCACGAGGGTGGCGTCGGGGTCCTCCGTGATCCGGCGGATCTTCTCCTCGTACGCCGTGCCGGGAGTGTTGGTCACGGCCTCGACGACGGCGACGACGCGGGCCGGGATCCCGGCGGCGCGGAGCCCCTCCGCCGTCCACGCGGTGTCCTCGATGACGTCGTGGAGCAGCCCGGCCATGGCCAGGTGCGGGCCGAGCGGTTCCAGGCCGGCGGCGACCGCCCGGACGTGCTCGACGTACGGGACACCGGTCTTGTCGGTCTGTCCGGCGTGCGCGCGGCCGGCGAGCGCGTCCACCTCGGCGAGAGTCGTCATCGCCCCATCATCGCGGGCGACCCCGTCCGCCCCTCGCCTCCCCCGCCTCGGCTCCCCGCCGGCCCCCTCCGCCGTGCAACACACTCTTCACACACCGGCGGGAATCCCGTTCGCGGGCGGGCCGGTTGGCGGAGGTATGACTCTCGGAGTAACGCTCGGTTCGACCTCCGTCCAGCGCACGATCGACAGCACGGTGCGGCTCGCGCGGGAGGCGCGCGACGCGGGCCTGCACTCGGCCTGGTTCGGCCAGACCTTCGCGTACGACTCGCCCTCCCTGGCCGCGATCGTCGGGCGCGAGGTGCCGGGTCTCCAGGTCGGTACCTCCGCCATCCCCGTCTTCGGCCGCCATCCGCTGCTCGTCTCCAGCCAGGCGCAGACCGCCCAGGCGGCCACCGGAGGCCGCTACCACCTCGGGCTCGCCCTCGGCACCCGGCACCTGACCGAGACCGGTTTCGGCATCCCGTACCGACGGCCCATCGGGCTGCTCAGGGAGTTCCTGACGGCCCTCCGCCCGCTGCTCGAGACGGGCAGTGCCGACTTCCACGGCGAGCTGCTCACCGCGACGACGCCGTACTCGGCGGCGGTACCGGGCGCCCGGCCGGCCGTGCCCGTCCTGGTGGCCGCGATGGGCCCGCAGGCCCTGCGCGTCAGCGGTGAACTGGCCGACGGGATCCTGCCGTTCCTGGCGGGGCCGCGTGCGCTCGCCGAGCACATCGTCCCCACCGTCACCGCCGCCGCGGCGGCGGCCGGCCGCCCCGCGCCCCGGGTCGTGGCCCTCGTCCCGGGCGTGGTCACGGCACGCGCCGAGGTGGCGGCCGTGCGGGAGAAGGCGGCCGAGGCGCTCGCGCTGTACGAGCGGATTCCGTCCTACCGGCGCGCGATCGAGGCGTCCGGGGCCCTCCGGGCGGCCGAGATCGCCGTCATCGGCGACGAGGAGACGGTCGCCGCCGAGGTACGGCGCTACCGCGAGGCGGGGGCGACCGAGGTGGTGTTCACGGCGACGGAGCTGAACGGGGAGGAGGACCGCGTACGCACCTGGAAGCTGCTCGGCGCACTGGCACGGGGCTGAGCCTCAGCCCCCGCTCGGCGCACTGTCACGGGGCTGAGCCTCAGCCCTTCTTCGCGGCGGCCGCCGCCGGTTCGGTCTCCCCCTCGCCCTCGGTGTCCACGTGCGGCAGGATCCGGTCCAGCCAGCGCGGTGTCCACCAGGCGTGCTTGCCGAGCAGGGTCATCACCGCGGGTACCAGCAGCAGGCGCACCACGGTGGCGTCGATGAGGACGCTGGCCGCCAGGCCGAGGCCGAGCATCTTGACCACGATGTTGTCCGAGACGATGAAGGCCGCGAAGACGCTCACCATGATCAGTGCGGCACAGGTGATCACCCTGGCGGTGATCTCGAGGGCGTGGGCCACACTGGCCTTCGGATCGCCGGTGCGCAGCCATGCCTCGCGGACACGGGACAGCAGGAAGATCTCGTAGTCCATGCTCAGGCCGAAGACGATGGCGAACATCATCATCGGCACGTAGCTCTCGATGGGCACCTTGCCGGAGACACCGAGCGCGGGCCCGCCCCAGCCCCACTGGAAGACGGCCACGACCACGCCGTACGAGGCCGCGATGGAGAGCACGTTGAGGACGGCGGCCTTCACCGCGACGAGGAGTCCGCGGAAGACGATGAGGATGACGAGGAAGGCGAGCCCCACCACCACGGCGATGATCAGCGGGAGCCGGCTGGAGACGAGGTCGAGGAAGTCCACCTGGGCGGCCGTCGTGCCGGTGATGTAGGTCTTCGCCTCCGTGCCGGCCGCGGCCTGCGGCAGTACGTCGTCGACGAGGTGGTTGGTCAGCTGGGTGGTCTTCTCGTCCTGCGGGGAGGCCACCGAGTAGGCGGTGCCGACCAGGACGTCCCCGTCGGGGGTGGCCTGGAGCGGGGTGATGTAGGCCGCGTCGGGGACTCCGGTCAGTGCCTGCTTGAGCTTGTCGGCGAGGTCCGCGCGGTCCGCGGAGGGTACGGCCGTCTGGTCGACGACCACGGTCAGCGGCCCGTTCGCACCCTGCCCGAAGGCGGTGGAGATCAGGTCGTACGCCCGCCGGTCCGTGAAGGACTTGGGGTCGGCGCCGTCGCCGATGTGGCCGAGCTGGATGAAGAGCAGCGGGAAGGCCAGGACGAGCAGCACCAGGACGCCGCCGGTCAGGAACCACCAGGGGCGCTTCTCCACCCGCTGCGCGTACCGGTGCCAGGTACCGTGCGCGGGCGCTCCGGGCTCGGCGTCGGTCTCCGCCACGGGCTTGCGCACGTGGTAGCGGTCGATGCGCTTGCCGACGAGCCCGAGCATGGCAGGGACCAGGGTGAGCGCGGCCAGGACCGCGGTGACGACCGTGAAGGCGGCCGCGAGGCCCAGTTTGCCGATGAAGCTGACGCCGGAGACCCACAGGCCCGAGAGGGCGATGATGACCGTGCAGCCCGAGACCAGGACGGCGCGGCCGCTGGTGGTGGTCGCGAGGCCCGCGGATTCGGCCGGATCGTGCCCGTCCATGAGGTTCTGGCGGTGGCGGGTGATGAGGAAGAGCGCGTAGTCGATGCCGACGCCCAGGCCGATCATGGTGGCCAGCGTGGGCGAGACCGTGCCGAAGGTGAAGGCCGCCGCCATCAGGCCGAGGAGCGCGAGGCCGCAGATCGCGCCGAGGAGCGCGGTGATCAGTGGCAGGACGGCCCCGATGACGCTGCCGAAGCCGATGAGGAGGACCACGATGGCGACGGCGAAGCCGATCGCCTCGCTGGTGCGGTCGTCGGCCGCGGGCCGGGCGAGTTCGCCGAGGGGGCCGCCGTACTCGACGTCCACGCCCGCGTCGCGGAGCGGTTGGACGGCGGAGTCGACCCCGGGCAGGTAGTCGGTGCCGAGGGTGGAGGGCGGCACGCTGAAGCGCACGGTGATGTAGGCGGTCTTGCCGTCGGTGGACAGCGGGCCGGTGTTGGGGACCCCGGCCGGCAGGGCGGGCGGGGTGGTGCCCGGCGGCGGCAGCGGGTTCTGGGCTCCGATGACGTCGGGCAGTTTCTCCAGGGCGGCGACCGTCGAGTTGATGACGGACGCCTCGTCCGTGAGCGGCCCGGAGGTCCTGTTCAGGACGATCTGCGACGTGTAGCCGGCGGCTGCGGGGTCGTGCGCCTGGAGGGCGTCGAGGCCCTCCGTCGACTGCACCCCGGGGAGGTCGAAGTCGTCGGAGTACTGTCCTCCGACCGCCCTGTCGGTGATCTGGAGTCCCACCATCGCCGCCAGCCAGAGCGCGATGACGACGATGAAGTGACGGGCGCACCAGTGTCCCAGTCGGTACAGCGCACCCCTGGGAGGTGTCGGCCGGGTAGCGGCCGGGCTTCCTGCGTTCATGGCAAGGCCGTGTCCGTTTGGGAAGTCCCCGAGCGGTCCCCCGCACCGACCGTGCGCGGGTCTACCCGTCCATTGTTCGCCTGCCCCGCCCCTCCGGCATCTCGACCGGCGCGGACGGGCGTTCGGGCAGGCCAGAGGGGGTGCGGGCCAGGCCTGGTCAGGCCTGGCCTGGCCTTGCCTGGTCAGGTCAGGTCAGGTCAGGTCAGGTCAGGTCAGGTCAGGTCAGGTCAGGTCAGCAGGCTGTTCGGGTGGGAGGAGCGGCGGGCCGCGGCGAGCAGGGCGTGGATCCGGGGGCCGGCCTGGTCGATGTCGGTGACCGGGGTGGGGAAGGGCAGCCGGACGTCCTGGTGGCCGGAGGGGTGCTCGAGCCGCAGGGTGATGCCGTACCGGTCGAGCGCGACGGGGAGGGCGCGGACCATGTCCCGCGCGGGGCGCGGCCGGACGAGGCGCAGCAGCAGGGGCACGAGCTCGCTGTGGCCGTCGACGAGGTGGGTCAGCATGGACGCCTCGCAGGAGGCCATCGGGTCGATGTCGGTCGCGTGGAGCTCCTCCAGGGTGATGTAGCTCCGGCCCTCGGAGTCCTCCAGGAGTGCCTGGCCGAACTCCATGCAGATGCTCGCGGCCGACTCCGGCTCGTACGGGGCGGCGAGGAGTCCCGTCAGGGTGACGCGCGCCCGGAGCCGTTCCCGTACGGGGGTGGGGGCGATGTCGGTGAACTCCAGGCGCACCGGGATCCGCGCGGCCTGCCCGGCGTGGCTCTCCTCGGACGGGTCGTGGAGGTGGATGTGGCCCATGGGGCCGGTCCCGTCCAGGAGGTGCACCTCCTGGTGGAGTCCGTCGGACACGACCGTCATCGAGTGCGCGGCGGCGAGGATCGATCGCACGCGCTCGGCGGGGGTGGGCCGCGTGACGCGGGTGGTGAAGGGACGCATCCGAGTTCTCCCGGGACAGGTGACGGAGACAGACCAGAGACTGCCGCTCAGGACCGTTACTTAGGTAAGCCTAAGCTAACTCATCCCGAGTCCGCTACGGAACGGTGAAATCCGGCACCGCACGGCGCGCCTGACACCTCATGTGATGATCTCCCTTTCGCATTCCGGATCCACCGCACGCCCCAGGGGGAGAGACCATGGGAACAACGGACGCCAACGGCGTCGATCTGTCCGGCGTCACCGGCAGACTCATCCAGACCGTCGACCTGGTGAAGGGCCCCGCGCCGCAGGCGATCGCCACGGACACCGTCAACGGGCACGTCTTCGTCCTCCAGGTGGAGAGCTCGGCCACGGCCCCGCAGGGCAACCTGTACCTCAACCGCATCAACCGCAGGACCGGCGCGGTCACCGGCTCGATGCAGCTGAAGGGCTTCGGCCACGGACTCTCCATGGGCGCCGAGCCGGTGGGCTCCGACACCTACCTCTGGACCGAGGTCGGCCCGCTGCAGCTCTCCGCGGACGACGCCGCCTTCGGCAAGGCCGTCACGCGGTTCCGCTTCGTCGACGGCGGGGTCCTCGACGGGGCCCTGATCCCGCAGGGCCAGAAGTTCACCCCGCCCGGCAGCACGTCGAGCACCGGCCCGTCGCTCGACCCGGTGAACAACCAGCTGTGCGTCATGTACCACAAGGACGGAAAGCGGCACTTCACCCGGTACGACCCCGCCGCGGCGGCCGCCGGCTCGTGGGTCCCGGTGGGCACCACCTTCGTCATGCCGGCCGGCCAGGACGTCACCCCCGACGTTCCGACCCCCTACCCGCTGCAGAAGACCCTCGTCTCCCAGGGGTACACGGCACTGGGCGACGTCCTCTACGCCTACCAGTGGGCGCCGTACGACAAGAAGAACTACCCCGAGATACCCGACTCGTTCCCGGGGATCGCCTTCATCACCTCGTACTCGTGGACGACCGGCGAGCGCATCGACCGGCAGGTGGTCACCAACGCCGACGGCCTCACCCGGCGCGAGCCCGAGGGCATCGCCGCCGAGGTCGACCCCACGACCGGCGAGACCCGGCTGCTCTTCGGCTTCAGCAACACCGTCCCCGGCACCACCGGCTCCCGTGACGTCACGATCGGCTGGTACCCCACCAAGCCCGCGGTGGACGGGATCAAGGTGCTCGCCGACTGGGAGGACCTCGCGCTCGAAGCCGGCGTCACCCCCGGCGCCGAGCGCCCGCGCGGACGGCTGATCGCCCTCGCCGGCACCACCTACCTCCAGCTGCGCGGCACCGTCACCTGCTCCCCCGGCCTGACCGAGGACAGCAGGATCGGGACCCTGCCGCACCGGCTGCGCGCGACGCGTCTGACGCGCCAGAACGTGCCCCGCAACAACAACACCGGCCGCTGCGTGTGCCGGATCGAGACGGACGTCACCGGCGCGCTCCGCGTCTACGGCGCCACCAGCGACAACGCCATCACCTGGATCGACTTCGACGGCGTCTCCGTCGCCTGGCGATGAGCAGCACCGCGGACAGCACCGCGAACCGCGTCGTGAAAAGCGCCGCGAACCCGTGAACAGCCCCGTCGCCCCGCCCGCACACCCCACCCGATCCGGAGGATCGAGCATGACCCAGCCCACCACCAGCCGCCGCTCCCTGCTCACCGCCGCGCTCGCCGCCCCCGCCGTCGCCGTCGCGGGCCCGCTGCTCACGGCCACGCCGGCCGCCGCGGACCCCGTGGACGGCTGCCAGGTCGTCGTCGACTGGACGGCGATCACCGTGGACCCCGCCGTGGTGAACGAGCCCGGCGCGCCCGCCGAGGCCCGCGTGATCCGGCTCGCGGGGACGGAGTTCCTCCAGTTGCGCGGCACGGTCACCTGTGCCTTCACCGCCGACGGCCGTCTCGGCACGCTGCCCGCCACCATCCGTCCGCCCAAGCTGACCCGCGGCGTCTGCCCCCGCAACAACAGCCTGGGCATCAACGCGATCCGCATCGAGGCCAACACGGCCGGCGCCGTCAACGTCTACGGCCCCCAGGCGACCAACAAGGTGACCTGGATCCAGCTCGACAACTTCTCCTCCGTCATGCGCTGAGGCGCGTCACAGGCCCGGGCACTCCGGCGACACGCCCGTCACGGCGTGTCGCCGGACCAGTCGAGGCGGCCCGGATCGCCGGGGCGCGGGTCGTACAGCGACCGGCCCCCGGCGCCGTACCGCCCCAGCTCCGTCTCGAGCGCCGCGCCGGCCGCCCGCCGCTCCGGCGTCCGGTCGGTGACGTCGAGCAGCAGTCCGTCGAGCGGGCCGCCGACCAGCTCGGCGTAGACACGGCCGGGCCTCGGGCCCGGTCTGGGGTCGTCGTGGTCCTGGCCGTACACCCGGCCCCTCAGCAGCTCCTCGTCCCTGTCCATACGAGACAGCGTCGCAGCCGCCACTGACAACGAGAAGAAGGTCACAGTCGTACGCCCTCCTGCTGCTTTGTCGATCTCCCCTAGCATCCGAGCATGACGGTCCTGCCTGACGACGGGCTCACCCTGGCGTCCGAATTCCCCGACGCGCCACACGAACAGTGGCAACACCTTGTGGCAGGTGTCCTGCGCAAGTCCGGCAAAGAGGTGTCCGGCGACGCCGCCGAGGACGCCCTTTCCACCCTCCTGGAGGACGGCCTCGACGTCCGCCCGCTGTACACGGCGCGCGAGACCGCGCCCGACACCGGACTCCCCGGCTTCGCGCCCTTCGTGCGCGGCGGCCGCGCCGAGGGCAACACCCTGGGCGGCTGGGACGTGCGCCAGCGGCACCTCGCCGCCGACAACGACATGGTCCTCGCCGACCTGGAGAACGGCGTCACCTCCCTCTGGCTGGGCGCCGGCGGCACCGGCATCCCGGTCTCCTCGCTCGCCAAGGTCCTCGACGGCGTCTACCTCGACCTGGCACCGGTCGTCCTCGACGCGGGCGACGAGACCGCGGCGGCCGCCGAGCTCCTGTTCGGTCTCTACGAGGAGCGGGGCGTCGCCGACGACGCGGCCCTCGGCAACCTCGGCGCGGACCCGCTCGGCCACGAGGCCCGCACCGGCCGCCCGTCGTACGACCTCGCGTCCGTGACCGGACTCGCGCGCCGCTGCGCCGACCGGTACCCGGGACTGCGGGCCCTGACCGTGGACGCCCTGCCGTACCACGAGGCCGGCGGCTCGGCCGCGCAGGAGCTCGGCTGCTCCCTCGCGACCGGCGTGTCCTATCTGCGGGGCCTGACCGGGGCCGGACTGAGCGTCGCCGAGGCGTGCGCACAGCTGGAGTTCCGGTACGCGGCGACCGCCGACCAGTTCCTGACCATCGCCAAGCTCCGCGCGGCGCGCCGGCTCTGGGCCCGGGTGGCCGAGGTCTGCGGCGCCCCGGACGCGGGCGCCCAGCGCCAGCACGCGGTGACCTCGACGGTGATGATGACGCGCCGCGACCCGTGGGTGAACATGCTGCGCACCACGGTGGCCACGCTCGCCGCCGGAGTCGGCGGCGCCGACAGCGTCACCGTGCTCCCCTTCGACGAGGCCCTCGGCCTGCCGGACGCGTTCGCACGCCGGATCGCCCGCAACACCTCGACCGTCCTCATCGAGGAGTCGCACCTCGCCCGGGTCGTCGACCCGGCGGGCGGCTCCTGGTACGTGGAGCGCCTCACCGACGAACTCGCGCACGCCGCCTGGGAGTTCTTCCAGGTCATCGAGCGGGCGGGCGGCCAGGAGGCGGCCTTGCGGTCCGGGACGATCGGCGAGCGCCTCGCCGAGACCTGGTCCGCGCGCAGCAGGAAGCTCGCCACCCGCCGCGAACCCATCACCGGCGTCAGCGAGTTCCCCCACCTCACGGAGAAGCCCGTCGAGCGGACGCCCGCGCCCGCACAGCCGACGGGCGGCCTGCCCCGGGTCCGCCGCGACGAGGCGTACGAGGCACTGCGTGCCCGCTCGGACGCGCACCTGGCGGCGACCGGGACCCGGCCCCGGGTCTATCTGGCCGCGCTCGGCCCGGCGGCCGCGCACTCGGCGCGCGTCTCGTTCGCCGCGAACCTCTTCCAGGCGGGCGGCATCGAGCCGGTCACCGAGGGCACGTTCGAGGAGAGCGGCGCCCGTGAGGTCTGCCTCTGCTCCAGCGACGCGCTGTACGCGGAGCAGGCCGCGACCGCGGCCGCGGAGCTGCGCGCGGCGGGCGCCGAGCACGTCCTCCTCGCCGGCCGCCCGGCCGACCATCCCGGTGTCGACTCGTACCTCTTCGCGGGCTGTGACGCCGTCGCCCTGCTCTCCACCGCCCTCGACCGCATGGGAGTGTCCTGATGTCCATCCCCGACTTCTCCGGGATCGAGCTCGGGGCGCCGACCGCCGACGGCGGTCCCGACGCGTGGCGCGCGGCCGTCAAGAAGGCCGCGGGCGGCGACGACCTGCTCTGGGAGACCCCGGAGGGCATCGGCGTCAAGCCGCTGTACACCGGGCAGGACCTGGAGGGCCTGGACTTCCTGGACACCCGGCCGGGCATGGCCCCGTACCTGCGCGGCCCCTACCCGACGATGTACGTCAACCAGCCCTGGACGATCCGGCAGTACGCGGGCTTCTCCACGGCCGAGGAGTCGAACGCCTTCTACCGGCGCAACCTCGCGGCCGGTCAGAAGGGCCTGTCGGTCGCCTTCGACCTGCCGACGCACCGCGGCTACGACAGCGACCACCCGCGCGTCACCGGCGACGTCGGCATGGCCGGCGTGGCCATCGACTCGATCTACGACATGCGCCAGCTGTTCGACGGCATCCCGCTGGACCGGATGACGGTGTCGATGACGATGAACGGCGCGGTGCTTCCGGTCCTCGCGCTGTACATCGTGGCCGCGGAGGAGCAGGGCGTACCGCCCGAGAAGCTGGCCGGGACCATCCAGAACGACATCCTCAAGGAGTTCATGGTCCGCAACACGTACATCTACCCGCCCGGGCCGTCGATGCGGATCATCTCCGACATCTTCGCCTACACCTCGCAGCGGATGCCGCGCTACAACTCCATCTCCATCTCCGGGTACCACATCCAGGAGGCGGGTGCGACGGCCGACCTGGAGCTGGCGTACACGCTCGCCGACGGTGTGGAGTACATCCGCGCGGGCCGCGAGGCCGGGCTCGACGTCGACGCGTTCGCGCCGCGCCTGTCGTTCTTCTGGGCGATCGGCATGAACTTCTTCATGGAGATCGCGAAGCTGCGCGCGGCGCGGCTCCTGTGGGCCAAGCTGGTCAAGCAGTTCGATCCGCAGAACGCCAAGTCCCTCTCGCTGCGGACCCATTCGCAGACCTCGGGCTGGTCGCTCACCGCGCAGGACGTGTTCAACAACGTCACGCGCACCTGCGTCGAGGCGATGGCGGCCACCCAGGGCCACACCCAGTCGCTGCACACCAACGCCCTCGACGAGGCACTCGCCCTGCCGACCGACTTCTCCGCCCGGATCGCCCGCAACACCCAGCTGCTGATCCAGCAGGAGTCGGGCACCTGCCGGACCATCGACCCGTGGGGCGGCAGCGCGTACGTCGAGAAGCTCACCTACGACCTCGCGCGGCGCGCCTGGAAGCACATCCAGGAGGTCGAGCAGGCCGGCGGCATGGCGAAGGCCATCGACGCGGGCATCCCCAAGCTGCGCGTGGAGGAGGCCGCGGCCCGCACCCAGGCCCGGATCGACTCCGGACGGCAGCCGGTGATCGGCGTCAACAAGTACCGGGTCGCGACCGACGAGCAGATCGACGTCCTGAAGGTCGACAACTCCTCCGTGCGCGCCCAGCAGATCGCCAAGCTGAAGCGGCTGCGCGAGGAGCGCGACGAGCAGGCCTGCCAGGACGCGCTCGCCGCGCTCACCCGGGCCGCGGGCGGCGAGGGCAACCTCCTCGAACTCGCGGTGAACGCGGCCCGCGCGATGGCGACCGTCGGCGAGATCTCCGACGCCCTGGAGAAGGTCTACGGACGGCACGCCGGCCAGATCCGTACGATCTCCGGTGTGTACCGCAACGAAGCCGGCGCGTCCCCCTCCGTGGACCGCACCCGGGCCCTGGTGGACGCCTTCGGCGAGGCCGAGGGCCGCCGTCCGCGCATCCTGGTCGCCAAGATGGGCCAGGACGGCCACGACCGCGGCCAGAAGGTCATCGCCACCGCCTTCGCCGACCTGGGCTTCGACGTGGACGTCGGCCCGCTGTTCCAGACCCCGGCCGAGGTGGCCCGTCAGGCCGTCGAGGCGGACGTGCACATCGTCGGGGTCTCCTCCCTCGCCGCCGGACACCTCACGCTCGTACCGGCGCTGCGGGAGGAACTGGCGGCCGAGGGCCGCGAGGACATCATGATCGTGGTGGGCGGGGTGATTCCTCCGCAGGACGTGGCGACGCTCCTGGAGATGGGCGCGGCCGCCGTGTTCCCGCCGGGCACCGTGATCCCCGACGCGGCCCACGACCTGGTGACGCGGCTGGCGGCCGACCTCGGACACGAGCGGTGATCGATCTCGACACGTACGTCAAGGGCGTACGTGAGGGGAAGCGGGCGCTGGTCGCCCGCGCGATCACCCTCGTCGAGTCGACCCGCCCCCAGCACCGGGCACTCGCCCAGGAGCTCCTGACGGAACTCCTTCCGCACAGCGGGAACGCCGTGCGGATCGGGATCAGCGGAGTGCCCGGTGTCGGGAAGTCGACGTTCATCGACGCGTTCGGCACGATGCTCACCGGGCTCGGCCACCGGGTCGCGGTGCTCGCCGTCGACCCGTCGTCGACCCGTTCCGGCGGCTCCATCCTCGGCGACAAGACGCGGATGGAGCGGCTGGCCGTCGACCCGGCGGCCTTCGTACGGCCCTCCCCCAGCGCCGGCACCCTCGGCGGGGTCGCCAAGGCGACCCGGGAGTCGATGGTCGTGATGGAGGCCGCGGGCTACGACGTGGTGCTCGTCGAGACCGTGGGCGTCGGCCAGTCCGAGACCGCCGTCGCCAACATGGTCGACTCCTTCCTGCTGCTCACCCTGGCCCGCACGGGCGACCAGCTCCAGGGCATCAAGAAGGGCGTCCTGGAACTCGCCGACGTGGTCACCGTCAACAAGGCGGACGGGCCGCACGAGCGGGACGCGCGCGCCGCGGCCCGTGAACTCGCGGGCGCGCTGCGTCTGATGCACGGAGCGGACTCCTTCTGGACGCCGCCGGTGCTCAGTTGCAGCGCCCGGGAGTCGGCGGGCCTCGACGAGGTGTGGGGCCGGCTCGAACAGCACCGCGCCCTGCTGGACTCGACCGGCCGGCTCACGGCCAAGCGCCACGACCAGCAGGTCGACTGGACCTGGACCATGGTCCAGGACGAGCTTCTGCGCCGCCTCCACTCGGACCCGGCGGTCCAGAGCCTCGCGCCCGCACTGGAGCAGCGGGTGCGCGCGGGCGAGCTGACGGCGACGCTGGCCGCCGAGCGGATCCTGGACGTGTTCGGGGACCGGAACGGCTGACACGCCACCTTTCGGGGACCGGAACGGCTGACACGCCACCTTCGGGGGCCTTCCTTTCAGGAGGGCCCCCTTTCGCATGCCCCCCCTCATACCCACTTTTTTGTGCGTACTTGTCGGGGCGCGGGCGCCGGGCGAAGCTGAGAGCGGCCCGGAGGAAGGAGAACAGCAGGGCCTCAGGAAGCGACGGGCGTGGTCTCGAGCCTCTCCAGGCGGCGGTACCCCCAGTCGGACAACGGGGCCAGAGCCGCGCAGAGTTCACGTCCGAAGCCGGTCAGCGAGTAGACGGTCTTCGGCGGCAGGACGTCGTGCACCTCGCGGTGCACGAGGCCGTCCTCCTCCATCTCGCGCAAGGCCTGGGTCAGCACCTTCTCGCTGATCTCGGGGATCCTCCGGCGCAGTTCGCCGGGGCGGTGCGGGCCGGACTCGAGCAGCCACAGCAGATACGTCTTCCACTTGCCCTCGATGACCACGATCGCGGCGCTCACTCCGCACATGTTCGAGTCCTGGGCCCTGGCGCGCGCCATCCGCGTCCTTCTCCTTCTTCCGGGATGTCCTTCATCTCATCTGTCTCCACATGTCTACAAGGGAGTTCACCCATGTCTTCTTCCCGAGACGCCGCCGTCACCGTCATCGGTCTCGGCCCGATGGGCCGCGCGCTGGCCGCCGCGTTCCTTGCCGCCGGCGTACGGACCACCGTGTGGAACCGGACGCCGGGCAAGGACCGTGAGCTGGTCGCGGCCGGTGCCGTGGCGGCCTCCACCGCCGAGGAGGCGGTCACCGCGAGCCCGCTGACGGTGGTCTGCCTGGTCAACTACGACGCCACCGACTCCGTGCTGCGGCAGGAGGAGGTGGCGGCCGCGCTCAAGGGGCGCACCGTCGTGAACCTCAGCGCCGACGTCCCCGACCGGGCGCGGGACACCGGGCGCTGGGCCGACGAGCGCGGCATCGACTACCTCGACGGCGCCATCATGACCCCGACCGCGTCCATCGGCACTCCGACCGGGGTGTTCCTGTACAGCGGACCGGAGACGCTGTACGGCGGGCACCGGGCGGTGCTGGACACCCTGGGCGGCACCCACACCCACCTCGGGGAGGAGATCGGCCGGGCGGCAGCGTACGACATCGCGCTGCTCGACATCTTCTGGACCTCGATGGCGGGCTACGCCCACGCTCTGGCGGTGGCGCGGGCCGAGGGGATCTCCCCGACCGAGCTGGCGCCGTTCGCCCAGGGCATCGGGGCGATCCTGCCGCCGCTGTTCGAGGAGTTGGCCGAGGACATCGAGCTCGGCAGCTTCTCCGGCGAGGGCAACCCGCTCACCTCGGCGGTGTCGACGATGGCGCACATCGTGCACGCCTCGGAGGCGCACGGCATCGACGCGAGCCTGATGCGCGCCGCCGAGGGCCTGGCGCGCCGGACGGTGGGCCTGGGCCACGGCGCGGAGGGCTTCACCCGGGTCAGCGAGGTCCTGGGGCGCCGCTGATCGACCCGGGAGCGGCGCGGGTCCGGTCCCGGGCTGCGCCAGTGCGGTCCCGGGCTGCGCCGGTCCGGTCCTGGACCGGCGCGGGTCCCTCCTTCGGATGCCGTCCCCGGCAGGTCGTGCTGTGCTGACTGGTAGGGGGCGTCGCCGACGCGGTGGTGCGGGAAGGGCCGCCCCACCCCACGAGGAGTGATCCACCATGGCGATCTTCGTCCATGCCGTCCTTCCCGGTGTCACCACGGACCAGTACGACCAGCTCAACGCCAAGCTCCAGGAGACGCCCGACGTCTTCGACGGCTGTGTCTCCCACGCGTGCGTCACCACGGACGACGGCCTCGAGGTCTTCGACGTCTGGGAGACCGAGGGACACATGAACGCGTTCGTCGAGCGCATGATGCCGGTAGCAGCCGGCCTGGGCTGGCCCCCGGCGGACCAGCCGCCCCGGATGATGCGGGTGCACAACCACTGGGTCCCCGGGGCCGACGGCTGACGGCCCCGCCGTCGCGGACGGCCGGCGGTCCCACCGTCGCGCACCGGTCACGTACGGGCCAGGAAGGCCGGCCGCAGGGTGGCGTCGACCGCGTCGTAGTACCGGTGGAAGACCGGGGTGGCGGACCCGGAGACCGGGGGCACGATCCAGCTCCAGTCGGCGGGCGTCTCCCTGCCGTGGCGGCTCTCCTGGGCGATGTGCCGCAGGAACCGCTGGGACTCGGTGTGATGGTCGGCCATCGTCACCCCGGCCTGCTGGAAGGAGTGCAGCACGGCCACGTTGAGCTCGACGAGCGCCCGGTCCCGCCACAGGGTGCGCTCGCTCGACCGGTCGCACCCGAGCCTGTCCGCCACCACCGGGAGGAGGTCGTACCGCTCGGTGTCGGCGAGGTTCCGGGCGCCTATCTCGGTGCCCATGTACCAGCCGTTGAACGGCGCCGCCGGATACCGTACGCCGCCGATCTCCAGCGTCATGTCGCTGATAGCGGGCACCGCGTACCAGCGAAGGCCGAGGTCGGCGAACCACCGGTGGTCGGGGTGGCTCAGGGGCACCTCGCGGACGGCGTCGTCCGGCAGTTCGTACCACTCGGGCCGCGAGTCGGGCTGGTCACGCACCATCAACGGCAGTACCTGGAAGGGCTCTTCGTCGCGCTTCCAGCCCAGGTCGCGGGCCTGGGCGGTGAGGGACGCGCTGCGCGGGTCGCCGTGCCACGCTCCCTCCGGCGTGCGGTGTCCGGCGTAGCGCACGAGCTGGTCGTTGACGATCCGGGGGCCGGCGAGGCCGGGCCGGTCGGGGGCGAAGACGGTGATCACGGGCCGGATCCTGCCGCCGTTGCCGGCGAGCCTGAGGTGCTCGAAGGAGGCCGCGGCGATGTCGTCGGCGGAGGTGAGGTGCCGCAGGTCGCGCACCACGAGGCTGCGCCAGTAGAGCCTGCCGATGCAGCGGGCCGCGTTGCGCCAGGCGACGCGTGCGCCGAAGGCGAGTTCGGCCGGGGAGTGCGTGTAGGTGCCGGTGCGGTCGACCTCGGCCAGGACCTCGCGCACCCGGCTCCGTACATCGTCTCCGGCCCCCGGCTGCTCGTCGTGGAACTGACGGATGAACCGCTCCGCCTCGTGCCGGTCCACGAGCCGCGACAGCCGGCCGCGGGTCTCGTGGGCGGGGGCTGCGGGCGCGGGGTCCCCGGGCGCGTAGGGGCAGGTGCCGGTGCTGGGGACAGACTTCCGGCGGCGGCTGCGACTGAAGATCAATGTGTTCCTCCCGGCCTCATGACTACCGTATGAACACATTCAGGCGCGGAGAGTGCGTGAACATCCGGTCCCGGAAGGGCCGCGCTGGTACGCTTTGGCCGCTCATGCCCGAATGACCGGTGCGCGGCGGACGGCTCCGCCCCGCGCGCACGGTGGCGCGCGGGGCGGAGCCGTCCTGGTCGCGGAAGCCTCAGATCACGCCCTGCGCGGTCATCGCCCGCGCCACCCGCAGGAATCCGGCCACGTTGGCACCGAGGACGTAGTCCTCGGCATTGCCGCCGTACGCCTCCGCCGTGGCGCGGCACTCGGCGTGGACACCGCGCATGACCGCGGCGAGCCGGGTCTCGGTCTGCTCGAAGGTCCAGCTGTCGCGGGCCGCGTTCTGCTGCATCTCGAGGGCCGAGGTCGCCACCCCGCCGGCGTTGGCCGCCTTGCCGGGGCCGAAGAGGACACCGGCCTCCCGGAAGACCTTCACCGCCTCGGGCGTGCAGGGCATGTTCGCGCCCTCGGCGACCGCGAGGACCCCGTGCTTGACGAGGGCGACGGCGTCGTCGAGGCCCAGCTCGTTCTGGGTCGCGCACGGCAGGGCGATGTCGCACGGGACGTCGTACACCGTGCCCCGGGCGGAGAAGCGCGCGGTCGGCTTCGCCTCCGCGTAGGCGGAGATCCGGGCCCGCCGGACCTCCTTGACGTCCTTGAGCAGGTCGAGGTCGATGCCGTCCTCGTCGACGAGGTACCCGGAGGAATCGCTGCAGGCCACGACGCGGCCGCCCAGGGCGTGCACCTTCTCCGCGGCGTACACCGCCACGTTGCCGGAGCCGGAGACCACGACCCGTCGTCCGTCGAAGTCCTGGCCCCGGGTGGCGAGCATCTCCTCCGCGAAGTAGACCGCGCCGTAGCCCGTGGCCTCGGTACGGACGTGGGAGCCGCCCCAGCCCACCGGCTTGCCGGTGAGGACGCCGGACTCGTAACGGTTCGTGATCCGCTTGTACTGGCCGAAGAGGAAACCGATCTCGCGCGCCCCGACACCGATGTCTCCGGCCGGCACGTCCGTGTGCTCACCGAGGTGACGGTAGAGCTCGGTCATGAAGGACTGGCAGAAGCGCATGATCTCGGCGTCCGAACGGCCCTTGGGGTCGAAGTCGGCACCGCCCTTGCCGCCGCCGATCGCCATGCCCGTCAGCGCGTTCTTGAAGATCTGCTCGAATCCGAGGAACTTCACGATGCCGAGGTTGACGCTCGGGTGGAACCGGAGCCCGCCCTTGTACGGGCCGAGGGCGCTGTTGAACTCCACCCGGAAACCACGGTTCACCCGCACGGTGCCCCGGTCGTCCACCCACGGCACCCGGAACAGCAACTGCCGCTCGGGCTCGCACAGTCGCTCCAGGATCGCGGTCTCGACGTACTCGGGGTGCCGCTCGAGGGCGGGCGCGAGGGAGTCGAGGACCTCGGCGGCCGCCTGGTGGAACTCCGCCTCCCCGGGGTTGCGTCGGCGGACCTCGGTGTAGACGGCTTCCATGTGGGCGCTGACGTTCATGGGTGTCTCTCGCCTTCTTCTTCATCGAAAGTGCCGTTGCGTGCGGGCGACGTCACGCCATTGTTGCCCGGCGCCCACACCGCGCCGTCACCGAGGCGGTCCCCGAGCCGGCCGGCCGCCCGCACCGCGCGCACTGGGCTCGGCAGGCGTACGGGGTCTCTTCGTTCAGCGGGGACCAGAACAGCTTCGGGAATGTCGTTGCAGCGCACTGTCCTGGCGCCCGAGTCCTTGCCGTAGAAGCTGCTCACGACACCGTCGCGGAGGATCGGCCCACTGTGCGGATCGACGTCGAAGTCTCGCCGAAGGCCCCTCTAACGCCCCTCGGTGTCCACGTTGTTGTCGATCCACTCCGTCCAGCCCAAGGGATAGGCGTACGCGGGCCGCGCGAGGTTTCCGCTGGTGCGGAACGGGCGGCCGTCGTCGTCGACGCGGAGCGTGCCGTGCTCCTCGCCGCTGGACCAGACGAGTTCCAGGTACCAGCTGACGTCGTGCGCCTGGGCGCGCGCGGACACGCTGAAGATCACCGGGTCGGACTCGCTCGTCTTGTACGAGAACGTCCGCTGCCCGCCCACGGGGACGGCGGTGGGCCGCCCGGCGTCGAGGTCGACGGCGAAGGCCTTCGTCGACACCTCGCCGCCGCAGCCCACCCCCATCACGTAGTCGTTCCAGGCCAGGGGAGCCTTCTTGCTCACGACCCGGACGTGGAGGGCCTCCAGGACGACCGTCTGCTTCCCGGTGCCCTGCACGGTCAGCCGGAGCAGTTGGTCCCCGCCCGGCACCGCGTCGAGCGCGGCGATCCATCCCGGCGCGTCCTGCTCCGTGGGCGGCGGCGGAACCTGCTCGGGCTCGCGGTCGAGCAGATAGTGCTGGCTGCAGGGCCCTTCCCAGGTGTGGGGCGCGGTGACGACGGTCGGCGCGAACGCCGTCCCCTTCGTCTTGCCCGCGGAGGGCCCGGACCGCCCGGGCGCTCCCGAGGACGCGGCCGCGTCGTCCGCCCGGCGGTCCTTGTCCGGTCCGTCCCCGCCCGAGAGGTTCATGACGAGCGCGACCGCCACGGCGGCGGAGACCACGGCGGTACCGACGATCACGGCGGTGCGCCGGAGCCGTCGGCGGTCCGGCGGGCGGGCCGGGGACGGGGCCGCCGCCGCGGAGGTCGGGTCGGCCACGTCCGCCGGCTCCGGCTCCGTCCGCTCCGGCTCCGCCTGCGATGCCTCGGGGAGCGGCTCGGCGAGCGGCTCGGGCGACGATGCCCCGGGCCGCGGCTCCGGCGACGGCTCGGCCTTCCGCCCGCGCGAGACATCCGCCCGTACCCACAGCCGGTGCAGCTCGACGAGTTCGTCGGGGGTCGCTCGGCACAGTCGCGCGAGCCGCTCCACGGGCGCGTAGTCCACCGGTACGGCGTCCCCGTTCACGTACCGGTGCAAGGTCGAGGCGCTCATGTGCAGACGCTTGCCCAGCGTGCCGTAGCTGAGCCCCGAACGCTCCTTGAGCTGCCCCAACAGCGCCGCGAACTCGTCCCCCGCCACTGTTCCACCCTCTTCCGGCATTCGTTCCCGCATTCCCAGACAGGGACATCACTGCAGGTCAGAGCCTTTGTTTCATTCCAGCGTCCCGTACCACCCGGTAGGAGCGGCAACTGGAACGGATCTTGTCACAGGCTGTGGTCGGCGAAGCAAGGCCGCCACGGGGAACCGGCGGCCGACGCCGTACAACGACCGATTTCCGACCCCACCTCAAGGGGGACTCCCATGTCCGGACGCACCACCCGCACCCGTCTTCTCGCCGCCACGACGCTCGCGGTCGCCGCCCTCTCGCTCACCGCCTGCGGCAGCGGCGCCGCGAAGGACGAAGGCGCCGCCACGACGTCCGTCGCCCCCACCGCCTCGGCCACGCGGCCGGCCGAGACCCCGACCGCGACTCCGACGGGCAACACGACGACGAAGCCCGGCGGTTCGTCCGGCACGACGGCGGGCTCCACCGGCGGCTCGACGGCCGGCTCGACCGCCGGCTCGGCGAACGGCGGCTCGACCGGCGGCTCGAAGAACGGCGGTACGACCACGGGAACCACCACCGGCACCACCACCGGCGGGAAGTCCGGCGGCACCGCCTCCGCCGGAAGCAACGGCTCCGGCGGCAACGGCGGGGCGAACGCCTCGACGTCCGGCGGCGGCGACGCCGACGGCGGGCCCTCGATGAACAAGCAGTGCGGCGCGGGCAACACCAAGACCACCGCCACCCCGGTCGCCCGCCCCATCAACCACATGCTGCTCACCGTCACCAACACCGGCTCCGGCCTCTGCGACCTCCTCGGCTACCCGGTCGCCCGCTTCGGCGAGGCCCAGTCCGTCCCGCCGGTCATCGAGGAGACCCATCCGCAGGCGGTCGTGACCCTCGCTCCGGGTGAGTCCGGGTACGCGGGCGTGATCCTGTCCGCCGCCGACGGCAGCGGACGGCACGGCTACACGACGACGAGCCTGACGATCGGCTTCACCGACGGCACGACCGCCAGGCCCCGGCTCGCCGGCAAGGGCGTGTACGTCGACGACTCGCTGCGCGTGACGTACTGGCAGGGCTCCATGGACGACGCCCTCAACTGATCGTCCCCGCATCCGGCCCGGTCACCCGCCTCCTCCGGGCGACCGGGCCGCCGCACGCCCGGGTCCCGCTCCCGCGGCGGGTCCTCAGGGGCGCGGGCGGGTGTTGAGGCGGGCGGCCTGCCGCGTCAGGTAGTCGCGTTCGGCCAGGTTGGGGGCCTCCCGGGCCGCGTCGGCGTACAGCCGCGCCGCCGTCTCCAGGTCCCCGGCCCGCTCATGGAGGTACGCCGCCGCCGCGGTGGCGCGCGGCAGGCGGTGGCCGTGGCCACGGGAGGACGGGCCCGCGAGGGATCCGGTCAGGTCCGCGAGCGCCGCGAGCCCGGCGCGCGGTCCGTCGGCCTCGCCGACGGCCACGGCGCGGTTGAGCCGGACGACGGGGCTGTCGGTGAGCCGTGCGAGCTCGTCGTACCACTCCACGATCTGCGTCCAGTCGGTCTCCTCCGCGGTGGGCGCGTCGGCGTGGAGCGCGGCGACGGCGGCCTGCGCCTGGTACTCGCCGAGCCGGTCGCGGGCGAGGGCCGCCTGCAGGATCTCGACGCCCTCGGCGATCAGCGCGGTGTCCCAGCGGCGCCGGTCCTGTTCGGCGAGCGGCACCAGGCTTCCGTCGGGTGCGGTACGGCCGGCCCGCCGGGCGTGGTGGAGCAGCATCAGGGCGAGCAGCCCGGCCACCTCGGGGTGGTCGATGGCGGCCGCGAGCCGCCGGGTCAGCCGGATGGCCTCGGCGGCGAGGTCGACGTCGCCGGAGTAGCCCTCGTTGAAGACCAGGTAGAGGACGCGCAGCACGGTGGCCACATCGCCCGGCCGGTCGAACCGCACTCCCGAGACGGTGCGCTTGGCGCGGCTGATGCGCTGCGCCATGGTCGCCTCGGGCACCAGATAGGCCTCGGCGATCTGCCGGGTCGTGAGCCCGCCGACGGCGCGCAGCGTGAGCGCGACCGCGGAGGACGGCGTCAGCGAGGGGTGGGCGCAGAGGAAGTAGAGCTGGAGCGTGTCGTCGAACGCCCGCGCGGGCCCGGGCGGCGGCTCCTCCTCGACGAGGTCCTCGCGCCTGCGCCGGGCGGTGTCCGCCCGGGTCGCGTCGAGGAACTTCCGCCAGGCGACCGTGACGAGCCAGCCCTTCGGATCCCGGGGCGGATCCTCCGGCCAGCCACGCACCGCCTCGACCAGGGCGTCCTGTACGGCGTCCTCGGCCGCCGCGAAGTCGGCTCCGCGGCGGACGAGGATGCCGAGTACACCCGGCGTGAGGCTCCTGAGCCGGGCCTCGTCCACGGGAGAGCTCATCACTCCGTGATGGTGGGCGCCGTGGACAGGAACGGGCGCAGTTCCAGCCACTCGTGGATCGGCCTGCCGCCGGCGCCCGGCGCCGCGGACAGTTCGCCGGCGAGTTCGACCGCCCGCTCGTAGGTGTCGACGTCGATCTCCATCCAGCCGGCGATGACGTCCTTCGTCTCGGCGAACGGGCCGTCGGTGACCGGCGGCCGCCCCTCGCCGTCGTACCGGACGAAGGTGCCCTCGGGGGAGAGCGCATGGCCGTCGACGTACTCGCCGGTCTCCTTGAGGCGGTCCGCGAAGTCCTGCATGTACCTCACGTGCGCCGTGATCTCCTCCGGCGTCCACTGGTCCATGGGGACGTCGTTGACGGCGGCGGGGGCGCCTCGGTAGTGCTTCAGGAGCA
This sequence comes from Streptomyces sp. NPDC056480, assembly GCF_042795405.1. Taxonomy (NCBI): domain Bacteria; kingdom Bacillati; phylum Actinomycetota; class Actinomycetes; order Kitasatosporales; family Streptomycetaceae; genus Streptomyces; species Streptomyces sp. NPDC056480. The sequence goes on from NZ_JBHTSA010000072.1 coordinate 32,348, forward strand.
GGTACTTGGCCATGGGGGTTCGTCTCCTCGGTGCCGGTGCGACCCATTGTGGTCACTTCCGCCCCGGGGACGGAGCCGACCGCGGGTTCTCGACATCGGCGTCCGGACTTCTTTCGCCCCCTTGGCTGAGCCGACGCCTCCAGGAGGTCCCACCTGGACCGCCGACGCCACCAGGAGGTCCCACCCGGACCGCCGACGCGGACGGGGCCGCCGTCGACTCGCCGTCGCGCCGTCCACCGCACGGCGTGCGACCGCCCCTGTTCTGTGACCACCATCACTCTGTGGATACGCGGACCGTGTCAACCGGACGCCTGGCGCCGGGCGTATGCGTGGTGAAGCGAAAGATCCGGGAGTGAGTGTTGACCGTTGAGGAGTTCGAGGCGTTCTACGAGCAGGCGGTCGCGCGACTCACAGGGCAGCTGTACGTGATGCTGGGCGATCTGCACGAGGCTCAGGACGTCGTACAGGAGGCGTTCGTCAAGGGATGGAGCCGGCGACGGCAACTCGACCGCGACGGGCAGCCGGAGGCGTGGATCCGTACGGTCGCCTGGCGTCTGGCGGTGAGTCGTTGGCGTTTCCGCAGGCGCACCTCGGACGCCTGGGACCGCGCGGGCGCTCCACCGCCCGTCGAGGGCCCCGGCCCCGAGTACGTGGTGCTCATCGACGCGCTGCGCGACCTGCCCGCCCAGCAGCGGCGCACGGTGGCGCTGCACTACCTGTGCGACCTGAGCGTCGAACAGATCGCCGGTGAGACGGGACAGTCCGCCAGCACCGTCAAGACGCACCTGGTCCGTGGCCGGGTCGCCCTCGCCGATCGTCTGCAGCCCCGGAACGTTGAGGAGGACCCCGGTGCTTGACCCCCAGGACTCCCAGGACCCCCGGGACCCTCTTCGCGAGATGTTCCGGCAGGCCGCCGCCGCCGGGCAGGCCCGCGCCCGCGCCGTACCGGTCGCGCTCATCGCCGAACGCGCCAGGCGTGCGCACCGGCGCCGCGTCGCCGTGGCCGCGGGGGCCGCGTGTCTGATCCTCGCCGGTGGCGGGGTGACCGCGGCGGCTCTCCTGTCGGACACGCCCGCTCCCGTCGTACCGGCGGTCAGCCCCTCGGCCGACGTGCCGTCTCCCGGGGAGACCACCAGTCCGCCGCTGAGCAGTTCGACGGCACCGGGCTCGCCCACCCAGGAGGGCTCCGTCGGCGATCCGTCGGCGACGACGACGGAGCCGCCGGGAGGGGTGACGACGTCGCCGCCCTGAGGGCAGCGCCCACCGAACCGCCCCCACCCGCGGCACCGCACCCCTGACGACTCCGGGTAGGGCCTGACCACCCGGTGGCCCGCCTCCGACCACCCCGGGCGGCCCCGAACCACCGCAGCCCCGCCCGACCCGGCCTCCGCCGCATGGCCGCCTCCCGTGACGCGCCGCCGTCGCGCGATCCGCCATGCCCTCGCCCCCGACGAAAGTCCTCCATGTCTGTGATGTCCCCGAGGTCGTCCGTGATGTCCCCGAGGTCGCGGGAGAAGCGGCACGAGACACCGCCGCTCCCCCCGCTCCCCCGTAGCGGCAGCCGCCGGCGGCTGCCGCTGCCGCTCGGCGCCGAGGACCGGGACGTGCTGTGGCTGTATCTGCTCACCCGCACGGCCCTGTGGATCACGGCCTACGGCGCACGGTGGCTCTTCCCGGCCGACGCCGCCGCGCGCGACGCGGGCCCCGTCCTCGCACCCTTCGAACGCTGGGACTGGGGACACTTCCTGAACGTGGCGCGTGACGGCTACTTCCCGGCGGGAAGCGGCCCGTGGGACGCCGAGTGGGACAACCGCGAGGCGTTCTTCCCGGGCTTCCCCCTCGCCCTGAGGGCCGTCCACACCGTCGTGCCGAGCTGGACCGCGGCCGGGCTGCTGATCTCGTTCGCCGCCGGCGCGATCGCGGTTCTGGCACTCGTACGGATCGCCCGCCTGTATCTGCCCGACGCGGACGCCGGCCGGCGGACGGCTCAGCTCCTGCTGCTCTCGCCGTGTGCGGTCTTCCTCGCCACCGGGTACAGCGAGTCGCTCTTCCTCGCCCTCGCGCTGCCGGCCTGGCTCGCCGCCCACCGCCGCGCCTGGCCCCTGGCCGCGGCGCTGGCCGCACTGGCGACGACCGTCCGCATCAGCGGTCTGTTCCTCGCCGCGGCCCTCGCCCTGCACTTCGTTCTGACGGCCCGCGCCCGGTCCGACTGGCGGCCGCTGCCCTGGCTCGCCCTGCCGGCCCTTCCCGCTGCCCTGTACGCCTGGTACCTGCACGCCCACACCGGCGACTGGATGGCCTGGAAGCACGCCCAGGAGCGGGGGTGGTACCGCCACTTCCACGCACCGTGGGAGGCCTGGAGCAACACCTGGGACTCGGCGTTCGGCCAGGTCCAGACGACCGGCTACGCCTTCATGTTCCAGGCCGAACTCCTCGCCATGGCCGTCGGCCTCGCCCTGGTGGCCCTGCTGGTACGCCGCCGCCGCTGGCCCGAAGCCGCGTACGTCGGCCTCAGCCTGTGGGCCCTGGGGACGTCCTACTGGTACCAGTCGATCCCCCGGGCGACCCTCCTGTGGTGGCCCCTGTGGATCACGCTGGCCGCGTGGACCCTTCGCTCAGCACGCTTCAGGACCGCGTACCTCTGCCTCGCCGCACCGCTGTCGACGCTGTTCGCCCTGACCTATCTGACGGGGCGCTGGGCCGGCTGACAGGCCGACGATCTTGAGCGCGCCGAGGGGCAACCCCGCACCGCGGCCCGGCGTCCTACCGACCGTGACCGACCTCTTCGCACCCGACTCCCCCTCCGAATCCGACCACTTCGACGACGAGGAGACCGTACGGCCGGGCCCGTTCTGGCGCCATGCGCTGTGGGTGGTGGGCGTCGGCGCCGCCGCGGTGGGGGCCGGCTGGGTCACCTCCCTGTTCCGGATCGGCTTCGAGCAGTACGGCCTCCCGCCCGCCGCGCCCGGCGCGCTGTGGCCGTACCTGGCCGCCTGGGCCGCGATCGGCCTGGCCGTGGCGGGCGTCCTGCGAGCCACCGCCGCGAAGGTCCCGGTCTACGCCCCCGGCCGGATCGCGGCCGGTCTGACGTATCTGGGCACCCGGCTCTCCCTGGGCTGGCGCCCGGAGGCGCCGCTGGTCGCCGCGATGGCAGCGGCCGCCCTGATCGCCGCGGCCGTCTGGTGCGCCATCGCACTCCGCCCGCACCGGACGGAGCCGGAGACCGGGTCCGAGGCCTAGGGCCTGTCGTCAAAATCCCCTCGTTGCCCGAAGGGCGGCCCTGCGGCGTCTGGTGCGTGCTCTCGGTGTGCCGGGTGGAAGTGCTCGTACTGGGCGTACTCGCGCTTTCGCCCGGTGCGGCGAGAGCGCGTGCCAGACGCCGCAGGGCAGAGGGGAATTTGACGACAGGCCCTAGCGCCGGGCCGGGTCTCAGCGGACTCCGCGGGGGCGGAACTGGACGCTGATGCGGGGTCCGACGGCGCGGCTCGTCTTGGGCACGGCGTGTTCCCAGGTGCGCTGGCAGGAGCCGCCCATCACGACGAGGTCGCCGTGGCCGAGCGGAAGGCGGAGGTACGTGGGGCCGCCGGACCGCGGGCGGAAGGCGAGGTCGCGGGGGTCGCCGAGGGAGAGGATGGCGACCATCGTGTCGTGGTGGGCGGAGCGGCCGGTGCGGTCGCCGTGCCAGGCGACGCTGTCGCGGCCGTCGCGGTAGAGGCAGAGACCGGCGGAGACGAAGGGTTCCCCGAGCTCGGCGGCGTAATGGGCGCCGAGCGTCTCCCGGGCCTCGACGAGGGCCGGGTGCGGGAGGGGCGATCCTTCGCCGTAGTGGGCCAGCAGCCGGGGTACGGCGACGACGTTGTCGTACATCGGCCGTTCCTCGGCCCGCCAGGGCACCCGGCCGACGAGCTCCTCGAACAGCGCGTCGGCGCCGTGCAGCCAGCCGGGGAGGTGGTCGACCCAGGCGCCGTCGTCGAGCGGCGTCCGCCGAAGACCTTCCAGCGGGCCGAAGCGGATCTCGTCACCCTGATCGAACAGGGAACCCTGGAGTCCGGGCAGGGCGGGTCGTGCTGCGGTCACGGACCCACCATAACGCTGAATCGAACACACAAGCGAGTGCGGGTGGCGACGCGACCCTCCCCCCGCTTCTTCGCGGCCCCCTCCCCGCGACGCTTCCGCACCGCCGTCCGCGACCCTTCCCCGCGGTCATCGGGGCGGCGAGGAGGTCTCGTCACTCTGATCACTCACACCGCTCTCGCCGCTTCCGCGCCTTCCACCACTCGTCTCTCGCAAGTCACCGGCGTAGCGGAGGCAGGAGGCGACCACCACCAGCGGCCAGGTGGACTGGATGCAGGTCACGAGCCGTTCGGCGACACCGGCGGACCCCTGCCGGTTCATCTCGACGAGGAACCAGACCGCACCGAGGGCCATCAGCGCGGTCACGGCGACGGAGGGCGCCGGCCGCAGCCCCCACGGCGCGCCGCCACGGCGCACGGCGCCCAGCACCGGCCACACCGCGAGCAGCGTGAAGCCGACCACGACGACCGCCCCGTGCTTCAGGGACCCCCCACTGCTCGGCGCGGGGACCAGCGCGACCGCGAAGGCCGCGACACCGCCACCGGCGAGCGCCACCCGCCCGGCGGGAGCGGCGGGCCGCAGCCCCCAGGCGGTGAGGAGATGACAGACGCCCAGCGCGAGGAACGCCCCGGTCATGACCCAGGACCCCTCGGCCCCGTAGGCGGCGAGGACGCTGATGGTCTGCGTGACCGGATCGTAGGCGGGCCCTTCGAGCAGCGCCGCGACGCTCCAGCCGCCGACCAGCAGCAACGGGGCACACCCCGAGGAAAACAGTGCCCATCTAGGAACGGATCGCATCGAACCACCGTAAGACGTGCGATTCTCCTCACCCATCGCACCACGGGGAACGCGTCAGCCGTGTTCCCCGCGCGGCGGCGTCCGGCTCGTGCGCGAGCCCGCCGGGGCGGTCACCCCGCTACCCGACCGGCGGCCGCGGCCGGGTGGTCGTCGCCCGAGTCGTAGTCGACCGTGCCCGAGGTCAGATGGCCGGCGAGGCCGAGAAGCAGGAACAGCCAGACCAGTACCTGCGCGGCCGTGCTCAGCCGGAGCGGACGGGTCGCGGAGTACGCGGGCTGCGCGGCGGCGTCGGGGGCGTCGCCCAGGAGCCCCTTGGGGTACACGGGCGTCAGCATCATCACGTAGGCGGCGAACCGCATCCGGTACCGGACGACGGCCGCCGTGGCTCCGAAGACCGGTTCGGGGAGGCGGCCCAGGATGATGCCGATCAGCCAGAACACCCAGCTGATGGCGAACCAGCCGGACTGCGCGAGGCTGCTGACGATGGCCGCCGGGATCATCAGGATGATCCGGAAGAGGACAGCCAGCCGGTTGAGCGGGGTGGCGCGCAGTTCGATGCGCACCGGGTAGTCGGGTGCGTCGAAGGCGAACGGCGGGTAGCGGTCGACGAGGAGGGTGGAGCTGGCCGAGACCCGGGTCTGGTAGGCGAGGACCGAGCCGAGGAAGGACGCGATCGGATCGGGCAGCCGGCCCAGGACCAGGGCGCTGAACCACCCCGCGATCGTGACGAAGAAGGCGACGAAGGACAGCAGGGCGACGACGATGAACTGCGGGATGAGGAGCAGCCAGCGCAGGAACACCGTCCACCGACGCTGCTCCCCCGGCGGGGGCACGTCCAGAACGGGCCGCCATTCGGGTCCGCCGACCCCGTCGACCCCGCCGGCACCGGCGCCGTTCGAGGGCCGGGGGTCCCAACCTGCTGCCATGACGGCCTCCGTCTCTCCCGCGTCCCCCGCTTCCCGGGTCACGTCGATGGTGACCCGCCGGACGGGCCCTCGCACGGCCACGGGGGCCACCTGGACCACGCGGGAGACGGGACACCGCCCTGCGCCACAGGCCGGGTGCGGTACGCCGCCCGCACCTCGTCACGGCCGGGGCGGACGCACGCCCGCCGCCCACGCCTCGTCACTGCCGAGGCGGACGTACGCCGCCCGGCTCGGCACGGCCGAGGCGCGCGTACGCCGGAGCGGTCCGCAGGCCCCGGAAGGGCTACGACCGGACGTCCGAAGTGTCGTGACGCCGCCGTCCCGCCAGCTTCTCGTACAGCCAGGGCCAGCGGGCCACCGCCACCAGGGCCCACACCAGGGCGGCCGGGGATCCGCGGCCGGCGAAGGCTCCCAGGAGGATCGGCGCGACGACCACGGGCACACCGGCCCGCAGGACCCAGCTGGTGCCCCGGCCCGACACCGCTCCAGCCACCAGGCCGACGGCGAGGAACACGGTGACGCTGCCGCACATGAGCCAGCGCATCCCGGGCGGCAGATGCCCGTCGGCGTGCACCACCGCCCCACCGAGGGAGGCGGCCAGCGCGGCGAGCGCCCCCGTCGAGACGCAGTGCAACGGCAGCGCGAACCGCGGGGCGAGCACGCCGAAGCCGAGCAACGGCACCCCGCACGAACGGCGCACCGCGAGCGCCCACAGCGCGAGCAGCAGAACGAAGGAGCCCACCGCCAGCCCGGCGAGCCGGGAGGTCCAGTCGGCCTCCGAGGAGGCCTCCACTGTCAGTGCGACGCTCTCGCCGATCACGATCAGGGTGAACAGTCCCAGCCGCTCGTCGAGGTGCCGGGCGTCGATGCGGGCGGCCACCGGCCTCGGGCGGGTCGGCCGCTCGTGGCCGGCGGCGCGGCCGGCGGCGTGCTCCTCCCACTCCTCCCGGGCCCGGGCCAGGACCTGGTTGCGGGACCGGGCGAACGTGAGCCCCAGGTCGACGGCGAGTCCGGCCGCCCACAGCCAGTAGCGGGCCGGCGCCTCCGCCCACAGGGACACGATCCAGGGGACGACCCCCGCGGACAGCTGCGCGATCGGCCAGTCCGCGACGACCTCTCCCCGCCGCTGCCAGACCCGCGAGGCCAGGAGCCGTACGAGCACGTACGCGAGGGCGAAGGCGCGCGCGTGGTCCGAGCGGATCTCGGGAACGGCCGCCGCCATGACGGCCAGCCCGAACATGCCGATGAGGACCGTCCGCGTGTGCACCTTGTCCGCGGCGACGTTGCCGTACGTCGTGAAGCACATCCACGCCGTCCAGAACGCCAGGTACAGAAGGCAGTAGAAGCCGAGGTCGTCCGTGCCCGGGGTGCCGTGCAGCAGGTGCGCCAGCTGGGCGACGCCCGCGACGGCGATGAGGTCGAAGAACAACTCCAGCCACGAGGCATGTCGTTCGGACTCGGCAGGAGACGCGGCGGGAGAGGCGGCGGGCGGTGCGCCTGAGGAGGTGTTCTCGGAGGCCATACCTGTGTGATCGGCCGGACCGCACCCGCACTCCAGCCGTCCGCCACAGGTGGACGCGGCCCGCCCGCTCCCGGCCTGGGCACGGCCACGGCCGCGGCCACGCACCTGCCCGACCGACGGTCATGCCGATCGGCCCGAACCCCTGCCGGGTGCGCCCGGTCATGCCGAAAGGCCCGCACCCCTGCCAGGTGCGGGCCGTTCGACTGCTCACGGGCTTGCCGGAAAGGGGGGACGGCAATTCCGAGAGCACGATGAGCGGTCCCATGCGCTCATCACCCGCCTGCCCCCGATCCCACCTTCCACACCACCCGGCTGGCGCGGACGCGGCGAGGGCGGACCGGCTCCGCCCCCGGCAGGGTGGAGACGGCCACCGAGGCGCAGCTCGGCGGCGGTGGCGTCGGGGCGGCCCGGGCGTACGTCGTCCTGGATTCCGGGCCTGTCACGTCTCCGGTCGCGCGCGAATCAGTGCGTCGAGCCGCCGCCAGGCCGGGGACGAGGCGTTGACCGTCGCCTGGATGAGGGCGGGGATCTCGGAGGCCGTGTCCAGCTCGGGCAGTTCGTCGGGGCCGCTTCCGTAGCGTTCCCGGGTCGCCTCGACGATGCGGTGGGCGAGTTCGTCGATGCGTGGATCGCGGGCGTCGAGGTCGTGCGCGCGGTCGTAGTCGAGGAAGAGCTGCCGCAGCGCCGGGTCGGCGAGGGACTCGGACTGGTCGCGGAAGAGCGCGCCCGCCTGGTCCGGATGCGTGGCGAAGACCAGGATCCACAGGTCCCGCTGGAGGTCCACCCAGCGCGGGGTGAACCCCCAGTCGGCCAGCCGCTCCAGGTGGGTGGCGACCTCGGCGGGCACGGCTGCCAGTTCCCCTGCCGCGAGTCGCCGCAGCCGCCCCTGGGTCGCCCGCAGGTCGCGGATGCGGGCGGTGAGCTCCTCGTCGATCCCTCGCAGCGCCTGCCGGAACTCCTCGTCGGTCGCCGACTTCAGGTCCCGGATGCGGGCCAGGGGCACGCCCGCCTGGGCGAGCGTCCGGATCTTGATGAGGTCGACGACGTCGTCGGCGCCGTAGCGCCGGTAGCCGGACGCGTCGCGGTCGGGCTCGGGGAGCAGCCCCTTGTCGTGGTAGACGCGGATGGTCTTGATCGACACGCCGACGTAGCCGGCCAGCTGCCCGATGGTGATCACCCGGCCATCGTCCCACTTGACCCTTCCCCTGGGGCAGGGTCGCATCATGGCGTCATGGAGAACGTGAACATCGACCGGGAGACCCTGCGCGAGCTCGCCGACGCGGGCAACGAGTCGGCCTGGGACAGGCTGGCCGACCTCGTGGACGCAGCCGGTGACCTCGACGAACTGAGCGAACTGCTGGACGAGGGATCCCAGCGCGCCGGATTCCACCTCACCCGCCGCGCGGTCGCGGACGGCGACCTGCGCGAGTTGCAACGGATCTCCGACGCCGGGTACGACGAGGCCGGCAGAGAACTGGAGCGCCTGCTGGAGGCACCGGCCGACGGACGACGGGACTGACACCGAGGCGCAAGGGCCGGGCGGCCGCCCGCCGGGTCAGACGGTCGCGCTCCCGACCTCGGCGCGCCGCGCCAGACGGATCGCCCGTCCTCGGGCGCGCCCGAGCCGGGCGGCGCCCGCCGGGTCAGGCGGCCGCGCCTGCCGGCCCCGACACGTGCGCGGCGCGCGTACGAGCACCTTGACGGGTTCTCTGGCGGGGTACCGGCGCACGGTGACGGCGTCTTGCGGGTCTCCCTTGGGCGGAGCCGCCCGATCGGTGGACAGCGGCGCCGGCGGCGCGCGAGGGCGATGCCCCGGGAGTTCGGGGTGTTGACGGCGGGGCCGCCGGACGGGCCGTCCCGGTCCGCGACCCCCGTGGT
>NZ_JBHTSA010000073.1:0-41308 GCF_042795405.1 Streptomyces sp. NPDC056480
GGTCAAGCCCCGGTGCGCGGCTTGACCCTGCCACTGGCGTCAGCGCTCGGGGGAGAGGAACTCGAGCCGGTTCTCGTGGCAGTCGGTGGTGTAGAAGCGCCGATGCCCGGGGAAGTCGTCGTTCCACGTCACCTCGACGCCCCGGGCGGTCAGCCGCTCGGCCAGGCCGTCGATGTCGGCGACCAGGATGCCCGGGTGCCCCTTGCGGGACGGACGGAAGTCCTCCTCGACCCCCAGGTGGATCTCCAGCGCGTCCGAGCGGACCCACAGGCCACCGCGGGCCGCGAGCACCGGAGGCTTCTGGATCTCGGTCATGCCGAGCACGTCCACATAGAATCGACGGCACACCTCCTCGTCGCCCGGCGGCAGGGCGAGCTGCACATGGTGCAACCCGAGGCCGAAGGGCGATGCCGCCTCCGTGGTCTCGTAGGGCAGTGGCTGCTGACGCCGACTCATGGGGAACGGATCCTCTCCTCCTGCCGTGCGGTCCTCGCCCGGCCCGGTCACCGTAATGCCGGGGGTGTCGGCCGTTACGCGTCAGGGGGAGCTGCGGGCAGGATGAGCGGGATGCGATACGAGGCGATCACCTGGGAACGGCTGGCGGAGGCGCTCGCCCGCCGGCTCGAAGGGGCCGCGCCGGCCGACGGGAGCAGCTGGCTCAAGGTCGCCGTCGACGGGCCGCCCGCCGCGCCCGGCGGCGAGTTCGCCGAACAGCTCGCCGGGGCACTGCGGACGCGCGGGCGCTCCGTCCTCGTCGCGGGGACCGGTGGGTTCCTGCGGCCCGCGTCGCTGAGGTACGAGTACGGGAAGCAGGACCCGGACGCGTACTACGACGGGTGGACCGACACCGGGGCGCTGTGGCGGGAGGTCTTCGGGCCGCTGGAGTCCGGCGGCACCGGGCGGGTGCTGCCCGACCTCTGGGACCCGGTGAAGGACCGCGCGACCCGCAGCCCGTACGTGACGCTGCCGCCCGGCGGGGTGCTCGTGCTGCACGGGCCGTTCCTGCTCGGCCACTGGTTCCCCTTCGACCTCACCGTGCACCTGCGGCTCTCGGCCGCCGCGCTCGCCCGGCGCACCGAGGAGGCCTGGACCCTGCCGGCCTTCGCCCGGTACGAGACGGAGGTCGACCCCGGGGACGCGGCGGATGTGGTCGTCCGCGCGGACGACCCGCGCCACCCGGCCTGGACGGGGTTCGGCGACTAGCGGGTGACCACGGCTCCGCGACTCCGCCGCCTGCCCGCGGTCCGGGTTGTGTCTGCGGTCTGGGCCCTGCTCGCGGTCCGGGCCGTGCCTGCGGTCCGGGTCGTGCCCGGAGTCCGGGTCGTGATCGCGGTCCGGGCCATGCCCGCAGTCCCGGTCGTGCCCGCGGTCCGGGTTGTGCCCGCAGTCCCGGTCGTGCCCGCAGTCCCGGTCGTGCCCGCGGTCCGGGCACGCGCCTGCGGCACCGCCCGGGGCCTGCGGCACCGCCCGGGGTCTGTGTCTCCGCCCGGGGTCTGCGGCACCGCCCCGGGCCGGCGGATCTCCCCGTGTCAGTCGGCCGGTGGCCCGGTCGGTGGTCTGCCGCCGATCACCGTGACCGCCTCCGCGCCCGCGCGGCAGCCCGCCTCGGCGGCCTTCGCGGGGTCCGCGCCCGCGAGCCGGGCCGCCAGGAAGGCCCCGGTGAACGCGTCGCCCGCGCCCGTGGAGTCCACCGGCCGGACCGCGGGCGCCGTGACCCGCGCGGTCACCGAGCCGCCCTCGGCGACCATGGCGCCCGCCGCCCCGAGAGTGACCACGACCAGGGGGAACCGGCGGCTCAACTCGGCCGCCGCCAGCTCCGGTTCGTCGCGTCCGGTGAGTGACCGGGCCTCGTCGGCGTTGGGCAGCAGGACCTCCGATCCCTCCACCGCCGCGAGGAACGCGCCCACTCCCAGCTCCGCCAGGAACCCCGCCGACGCCGGGTCCACGCTCACCGGCACCCCCGCCTCCCGTGCCTCCCGCAGCGCCAGCCGGGCGGTCTCGCGGCTCGGCGCGGCGAAGAACAGGTAGCCGGAGAGATGAAGCCGGGCCACTCCGTCGAGCAGGCCCGCCGACCAGTCGCCGGGGGAGAGACGCAGGGCGGCGCCGCTGTCGGTGAGGAAGGTGCGCTCCGCCGATGAGTCCACGAGCGCGATCACGCTGGCCGTCGCCGCCTCCGCGTCCGGGACGAGCAGGGGACGCACGCCCGCGCGCCGCAGCGCCCGCTCGTGCCAGTCGGCCGCGTCCGTCCCCACCCGGCCGAGGATGCGCACGTCGGGGCATCCGGAACGCGCCGCCCAGCAGGCCGCGTTGGCTCCGGCTCCGCCCGGCAGGGTCCGTATCTCCGCCGCCGTGTCGGTCGCGGGCGTCAGCGGGGTCCGGTGCCGGGCGACGACGTCCGTGACCACGTCCCCCACGACGAGCAGCGCACCCGCCGCCCCGCTCACCGGCCGCCCGCGCCGGGCGCCGCCCCGGAGCCGGGCGCGGGAACGGAGCCGGGCGCGGGTGCCGCGTCCCGCCCGGCCCCGGCGCCGGGGTCCGCCCCCGCGCCGTACGCCCCCGCGATGCTCGCCGCGAGCCGCACATTGCCCCGTACCGCCGCAAGGTTGGCCTCCAGGGAGGCCCCTTCCGTGTGCACCGTCACGTATTCGAGCAGGAACGGCGTCACCGCCTGCCCGGTGATCCCCTTCTCCTTCGCCGCCGCCAGGCCCCCCGCGAGCACCCGGTCGTGCAGCGCGGGATCCAACTGCTCCGCCACCGGCACCGGATTGGCCACGATCAGCGCCGCCCGCGGCCCGCCGAGCCGGTCCTGGGCCCGTATCACCGCGGCCACCGCCCCGGGGCTTCGCAGGGTCCAGTCGACCGGCTCGCCCGAGGAGGCGAGGTAGAAGCCGGGGAAGTGCTCCGTTCCGTACCCGACGACCGTCACGCCGAGGGTCTCCAGGCGCTGGAGCGTCGCGGGGACGTCGAGGATCGACTTGACCCCGGCGCACACCACGGTGGTGCCGACACGGGCGAGCAGCCGCAGGTCGGCGGACTCGTCCTGGGTGTCGGTCCATTCGCGGTGGACACCGCCGAGGCCTCCCGTCGCGAACACCCGTATGCCGGCCGCGTCCGCGAGCCAGGCCGTCGCCGACACCGTCGTCGCCCCGGTCACGCCGGTCGCGAGGGCGGGGGCGAGGTCGCGGTGCCCCAGCTTCCGTACCGCCGGGTCCTCGGCGATCCGGGTCAGCGCCGCCCGGTCCAGACCGACCCTGGCCGTCCCGTCGACCACGGCGATCGTGGCGGGGACGGCGCCTCCGGCCCGCACCAGCTCCTCCAGCTCCAGGGCCACCGCCAGGTTCCGCGGGCGCGGCAGGCCGTGGGCGATGATCGTCGATTCCAGCGCGACGACGGGACGCCCCTCGTGGAGCGCCTCGCGTACCTCTTCGGACACCTGTGTGGACATGTCCCATTCCTGGCGCGACCACGGGCCCCGCAAACCTCGTCGGCGAGCTCCGGCCACACCGCGAGCGTGCCTTCGGATTCCGTCACCGGGTGCCCGGCGGGGTCGTCCGGGGCGGCCGCGCCACCCGTCCGGCGCTGCGCCGAAGGGGTCGTGCGGATTTCGTCGCCGTGTCGGGCTGCGGGCATCGCGCCTGGTGGGAGGCGAAGCGGAGGGCTTCCGTCCAGCCGGTCCCGGCCGCGGAGCGGCCCTGGACCCCCGCTACAGTCACCGCCCATGACGACACATGACCAGCCCTCCTTCGCCGTGCACATCCCCGACGCGGAGCTCGAGGCGGAGCCGCTCGACCCCGCCCAGATCGTCTCCGGTACGCCCGAGGTGACGGGCAAGGTGCTGTGGGAGTCCGCCGACGGCAGGCAGCTGCGCGGCATCTGGCAGATCACGCCCGGCGTCGTCACCGACACCGAGGCCAACGAGCTCTTCGTGGTCGTCTCCGGCCGGGCGACCGTCGCCGTCGAGGGCGGGGCCACCCTGGAGATCGGGCCCGGCGACGCCTGTGTGCTCCGCGAGGGCGACCGGACGACCTGGACCGTGCACGAGACCCTTCGGAAGGCGTACCACATCAGCCTCTGACGTCGCTGTGGGAGCCCCGGATCGAGGTCTGGTAGGAAACCTTCCTATCCGCTAGCATCCCGGCAGCGGCTTGGCGCGGCGCCCCACCCCAAGGGGCGTGACGCGCTCAGCGAGAGCTCTGACCCGGCCGCCGAGCACCACCCCGCCGTGTGGCGCCCGAATCGCCACCCGGCCGGTCGCCCGTGCCCGTACCCACGGCACGGGCGCCCCGGCCCGCCGCCGCCCGGCAGGTCCGTGGTGCGCCGCACCGGTGTCCAGCTCTCGCCGACCCCACAGGCCAGGGAGCCCAGGTATGCGCCTGAACGCCTCCGCCCCACCACGCCGCACCACCACCCCTCTCCCCTTCGTCCTCGCCGCCGTGCTGCTGCTCGTCGGCGGGCTCCTGCTCGCCCTCCCGGACCGGGCCGGAGCAGCCGCCGACGTCCTGATCTCCCAGGGCCGACCGGCCACCTCCTCCTCCGTCGAGGACGCCACCTTCGGCCCCGAGAAGGCCTTCGACGGCGTCTCCACCACCCGCTGGGCCAGCGCCGAAGGCGTCGACCCCCAGTGGATCCGGGTCGACCTCGGCCCCTCGGCCACCGTCTCCCGCGTCAAGCTCGTCTGGGAGGCCGCGTACGCCAAGGCCTACCGCGTCGAGATCTCCACCGACGGCACCACCTGGACCCGCCTCGCCACCGAGACCGCGGGGAACGGCGCCACGGACGACTGGACCGGACTCACCGGCCAGGGCCGCTACCTCCGCGTGTACGGGACCGCCCGCGGCACCTCGTACGGCTACTCGCTCTACTCGGTGGAGGTCTACGGCACCACCGGCACCACGGAGCCGCCCACCGGCGCCTTCACCGTCGTCGCCGCCGGCGACATCGCCGCCCAGTGCACGGCCTCCAGCAGCTCCTGCGCCCACCCCAAGACCGCGGCCCTGGCGCAGCGGATCGCCCCGTCCTTCTATCTGACGATGGGCGACAACCAGTACGACGACGCCCTGCTCTCCGACTTCCGCAACTACTACGACAAGTCCTGGGGCGCCTTCAAGGCGAAGACCCGCCCCGTGCCCGGCAACCACGAGACCTACGACCCGGCCGGCCCCCTCGCCGGCTACAAGTCCTACTTCGGCTCGATCGCCTACCCGCAGGGCAAGTCGTACTACAGCTACGACCAGGGCAACTGGCACTTCGTCGCCCTCGATTCCAACTCCTTCGACGACGCCGCCCAGATCCAGTGGCTCAAGGACGACCTCGCGCGGAACACCAAGGGCTGCGTCGCCGCCTACTTCCACCACCCGCTGTACTCCTCCGGCGGCCACGGCAACGACCCCGTCTCCAAGCCGGTCTGGCAGATCCTCTACAACGCCAAGGCCGACCTGGTGCTCAACGGCCACGACCACCACTACGAGCGCTTCGCCCCGCAGGACCCCAACGGGCGGGCCACCGCCGACGGAATCGTCGAGATCGTCGGCGGCATGGGCGGCGCCGAGCCCTACGACATCGAGACCGTCCAGCCCAACAGCCAGAAGCGGATCAGCGGTCCGTACGGCGTCCTCAAGCTGGACCTCACCGACACCACCTACACCTGGCAGTACGTCGGCACCGACAACCAGGTGAAGGACTCCGGCCCGACCTACACCTGCCACTGATGTACCTCGCGACCACCGGTCGCCCCGACGCGCCGCCCGCCCCCTCGGGGGTCCGGCGGCGCGTCCCCGGCACCGTCCTCGCCCTCGGCGCGGTCAGCCTGGTCACCGACGTCTCCTCGGAGATGGTGACCGCCGTCCTGCCGCTCTACCTGGTCCTCGGACTCGGCCTCTCCCCAATCCAGTTCGGGCTGCTCGACGGCCTCTCGACCGGAGCCACCGCGCTCGTACGGCTCCTCGGCGGCGCCACCGCCGACCGGGGCGGCCGCCACAAACAGGTCGGCGGACTCGGCTACGCCCTGTCCGCCTGCTCCCGGCTCGGCCTCCTCCTCGCCGGCGGCGCGACCGGCTGGATCGCGACCGCGATCGCCGCCGACCGGCTCGGCAAGGGCGTCCGCACCGCCCCGCGCGACGCCCTCATCACCCTGCACAGCCCGCCCGAGGACCTGGGCCGCGCCTTCGGCACCCACAGGGCCATGGACACCACCGGCGCCCTGCTCGGCCCGCTTGCCGCCTTCGCGCTGCTGTGGGCGACGGCCGACGCGTACGACGCCGTCTTCGCCGTCAGCTTCAGCGTCGGGGCGTTCGGCGTCCTGCTGTGGGTGCTGCTCGTCCCCGGGCGGACGCGGGGCCACGAGAAGGCGGCCGTCGTCCCGGCCGGGCCGCGCGCGCGGAAGCAGTTCGCGGAAGCACGCGCGCGGGGCGGGGCCCGCGCCGGGCTGCTCGACGGGATGCGCGCCGGGCTGTTCGACGGGATGCGTGGTGGGCTGTTCGGCGGGCTGCGCACGCCCGAGTACCGAAGGATCGTGATCTGTGCCGGAATCCTCGGCGCCGCCACGATCGGCGACGCCTTCCTCTATCTGCTGCTTCAGCGGCGGCTCGCGTTCGACGCGACCTGGTTCCCGTTCCTGCCGCTCGGCGCGGCCGCCGTCTATCTGCTGCTCGCCGTCCCCGCCGGACGCCTCGCCGACCGGATCGGGCGGCGCGCACCGCTCCTGTACGGGCACGGGGCCCTGCTCCTCGCCTACGGGCTGCTCCTCGCCCCGCTGCCCGACCCCGTGGTCCTCCTGGGAGTCCTCCTCCTGCTCGGGGTCTTCTACGCCGCCACCGACGGCGTCCTGATGGCGCTGGCGGGCCCCTTCCTGACCGAGGGCCGGCAGGCGAGCGGCCTCGCCGTCGTCCAGACGGCGCAGGCGCTGGCCCGGCTCGGTGCCGCCGTCGCGTTCGGCGCCGTCTGGACCGCGAGCGGGCCGGAGACCGCGCTCGTCGCCGCGCTGCTCGCCCTCACCGCGGCGATGTGCTGCGCCGCGCGGCTGCTGCCCACGACTCCCTCCGAGCCCTCCGAGAGGAGCGACTGACCGATGTCCGACCCGATCGGCGCTCGCCCGTCCACCCGCACGCGCGTGTGGATCCTCGTCCTCGCCCTCGTGCTGCTCGGCGGCGGCGCCACCGCCTACACGCTGCGCGCGGCCTCGGGCCGCGAGGCCGCGGTCGCCGGGACCGCCGACCCCGGCTTCACCCTCGAACGCGCCGCCGGCGCCCTCTACGCGCGGGACACCGCCAGCGGCCGCATCGCGCGCGTGGACCCGTCCGCGCCCGGCGGCCGGGTGGTGGGCGGCCCCTCCTGCGACCGCTTCCACGCGGCCGGGCCGACCGCCCTCTGCCTCCAGCGCAGGCCGGGCGTCCCGGCCCGCTCGTACGCCCTCGTGCTCGACCGGCGCCTGCACGAGGTCCGCCGGATCGGTCTGCCGGGCATCCCCAGCCGGGCCCGGGTCTCGGCCTCCGGGAACATGCTCGCCTGGACGATGTTCGCGACCGGCGACTCCTACGCGCGCTCGTCCTTCTCCACCCGGACCTCGATCCTCGACCTGCGCACCGGCTACCTGGTGAAGAACATCGAGCAGATCCCGCTCACCCTCGGCGGCCGCCGCCACCACGCCCCCGACGTCAATTACTGGGGTGTCAGCTTCGCCGCCGACGACAACCGCTTCTACGCGACCGTCTCGACGGGCGGCCGCACCCATCTCGTCGAGGGCGACATGCGGAACTGGTCCGCCAAGGCCCTGCGGGAGAACGTCGAATGCCCGTCGCTGTCCCCGGACGGCACCCGGCTCGCCTTCAAGAAGCGGGTCTCCGACGGCCCGAGCGAGCCGTGGCGGCTGTACGTGTACGAGCTGGGCACCGGGCGCGAACACGCGGTCGCCGAGCGGCGCGGCATCGACGACCAGGCGCTGTGGACGGACCGGAAGACCCTCGCGTACGGCTACGGGGGAGCGGTCTGGTCGGTACCGGCCGACGGCACGGGCACCCCGCGCCGGCTGGCGGGCGGGGCGTCCTCCCCGGCGGCGCCGCGCTGACCGACGACGGTGCCGCGCGAAGCGACGGTGTGGAGGAGACGTGCCGGCCGACGGCGGTGCCGTGCGGCCCGGGCACATGGCCCGGCCGTACGGCCGGGCCATGCGGAGCCTCACGCCTTCCGGAGCGAGCCCCGGATCGCGAGCGCCGCCATCGGCAGCAGCAGGCAGGCGGCGATCGCGTTCAGCGGCCCGTAGCCGGCCTGCGCCACGATCAGGCCCGCCGCGAGGCCGCCGACGCCGGCGGCGGTGTTCATGATGAAGTCGGAGAGCCCCTGGACCGCCGCCCGCGCGGCCTGCGGCACCGAGTCAGTGAGCAGCGCCGAGCCGGACACCAGGCCCGCCGACCAGCCCAGGCCGAGGATGAACAGGCCCAGGGCGGTGCGGCCGTGGCTGGGCCCCGCCGTGCCCGCGACGAGCGCCGCCACGCCGATGAGGCCGACCGCGAGCCCGATCACCGACAGCCTCCCCAGCCGGTCGGACAGCCAGCCCATCAGCGGCGAGAAGGCGTACATACCGGCGATGTGCCCACTGATGACGAGTCCGATCAGCTGGATGTCCGCCCCGTGGTGGGTGAGGGCCACCGGGGTCATCGACATGATCGACACCATCGCGGTGTGCGAGCCGGCGACGGTGACCACCGCCAGGCGGGCCTTCGGGGACTCCCGTACAGCCCGCATCCCGGCCCGCAGGGAGCGTTCCTCCGGAGCCTCGCCCGCGCCCGTCTCGTTGAGCGCGCGGGCGGTGAGGAGGGGGTCGGGGCGCAGCAGCACGGCCACCACGACCGCCGCGATCACGAAGACTCCGGCGGCCCAGACGAAGGGCCCCGCGGTGGCGGGTATCCCCAGACCCGCCACGCTCTTCCCGGCCGGCGCCGCGATGTTCGGGCCGAGGACGGCTCCGATCGTCGTCGCCCACACGACGGTGGAGATGGCCCGCGCCCGGCGGTCCGGAGGGGCGAGGTCGGCGGCGGCGAAGCGGGCCGCCAGATTGGCCGAGGACCCGGCGCCGAAGCCGACGAGGCCGAGGAGCAGCAGCGGGAAGCTCTCGGCGACCGCCCCGAGCACGGTGACCCCGGCGCCGACCGCGCCGATGAGGTACGCGAGGACGAGACCGGCCCGGCGGCCCCGCGAGGCCATCAGGGCGGCCAGCGGCATGGCGAGCAGCGCGGGCCCCGCCACGGTCGCCGTCGACGCGAGACCGGACAGCGCCTCGGAACCGCTGACGTCCCTGGCGAGCACGGCGGCGAGGGCGACGCCGGTGGCGATGCCGAGGCCCCCGAGGATCTGGGTGGCGAGGAGCACGGCCTGGACGCGCCGGCGCAGCGCGGGGAGCTCGGCCTCGGTGACGGCGGCGGGGCCGGGTATGTGTCCGGGCAGGGTGGCGTCAGGGGCGCCGGGGGTGTGGGTCACTTACGTGAGTGTGCCAGCCGTCCCACCTGATGGGAACGCCTCCCGGCGAGCCCGCCGAGCCCGTGAGCCTGCCAGGCCTGCCGGGCCTGCCGCGCCTGCCAGGCCCGGCGAGCCCGCCGCGCTCGCGAGCCTGCCAGGCCTGCCAGGCCTGCCGAGCCCGCCGAGCCCGCGGGCCCCCCGACCCGGCCGAGCCCTCGGCGCCCTAGGCGACGGGGAGAGGCCCTCAGAACAGCGGTGTCGGCCCTCAGTCGGCCCTCAGTCGGCCTTCAGAACAGCGGCGTCGGCAGTACGCCCTCGAGCGCCAGCAGTTGCCGCTTGGTCTCCAGGCCGCCCCCGAAGCCGCCGAGACCGCCGTCGCTCTCGACCACACGGTGGCACGGCACCACGACCGGCAGCGGGTTGGAGCCCATCGCCGCGCCGACCGCCTGCGCCGCCCCCGGCTGCCCCACGCGTCTGGCCAGGTCGCCGTACCCGACGACCGTGCCGTACGGCACACCGCTCGCCAGTTCCCGCAGCACCTGCCGGTTGAACCCGGCCGTCAGGCTCCAGTCCAGGGGCAGGTCGACATCGCCCGGCTCGCCCGCGAAGTACCGGTCCAGCCGGCGTATCGCGCCCGCGAGCAGCCCCGAGGCGCGCTCCACCGGTTCGGCGCCGAGCTGCGCCCCCAGCCGGTCGAGCATCCGGTCCCGCCGCGCCGCGCCGGCGTGGAACTCGACCCGCACGAGCCCCCGCTCGGTCGCGGCGAGGAACAGCGGCCCGATGGGGCACTCCATGACCGTCCACTCCACCGGGACGGCCCGCCCGCCGCCCTCCGGCCCCGCTTCGATGTCCATGCCGCCCACGGTACGACCCGCCACCGACAACGGGGCCCGGAAGCCCGACGCGAGATCACGAAGCGGTCTCGCTCAGGTCTCACGAGCGGAAATTCCCCGGTCACGTGGTCGCGTGGCCCCCGGCGCGCCATAATCTCGCCCCGGTAGTACTACCCAGCGGTACCGACTGTTTTCGGACGACGTGGCACCAGGGGTGGAGGACACACGCTCATGCAGGGCACGGTCGACGGATTCAGCTACGGGATCGTCACTCCGGTGGCGGCCTTTCTCATGGCGTGCCTGGGCGGCGCCCTCGGCCTGCGCTGCACCACGAGATCGCTCCGCCACCGCGACAGCTTCAAGGCGGGCTGGCTCGCCCTCGGCGCCACGTCGATCGGCACCGGCATCTGGACCATGCACTTCATCGCCATGATGGGCTTCTCGGTCCGGCAGGCGCCCATCCACTACGACCTGCCCATCACCTTCGCCAGCCTGGGTGTCGCCGTCCTGATGGTCGGCATCGGGATCTTCATCGTCGGCTACCGGGGGGCGACCGCCCTCACCCTGGTGACCGGCGGCACCATCACCGGCCTCGGCGTGGCCACCATGCACTATCTGGGCATGGCCGGGATGCGTCTCCAGGGACGTATCGAGTACGACACGCTCACCGTCGCGACGTCCGTGGTCATCGCCGTCGTGGCGGCCACGACGGCCCTCTGGGCGGCCGTCTCCGTACATGGATTTCTGGCCAGCCTCGGTGCGAGCCTGGTGATGGGCGTCGCCGTCAGTGGTATGCACTACACCGCCATGTCGGCGGTCAGCGTCCACCTGCACGGCGCGGAGCCCGTCAAGGGCACCGGCGACACCGCCACCTCGCTGCTCCTGCCGATGCTGATCGGCCCGGCGGTCTTCCTCATCCTCGCCGCCGTCGTCGTGATGTTCGACCCGCTGCTCGTCATGGGCGACCCGGACTGGCAGGGTCCCGCCGCCCGCCGCCCGCACCGCCCCGGCGTGCCCGCCCCGCGCCACGTGCCGTCCTACGGCGAGCCCGCCAACTGGACGGCCCGGCCCGCCGGACGCGGGGCCCGCAGGAGCGTCCCGCGGGGCGGCCACCGCTCCCAGGACTGGTGACGGAGGGCCGCTGCCGAGCCGATCACCACCCGAGTGTCAGTGCCGGGTCGTACGGTGGTTGCATGCGGCCCGTTTCCAAGATCGAACGTTCGGTGGCGCCCTTCGAGGTCGTCAGTGAGTACCAGCCCAACGGCGACCAGCCCGCGGCCATCGCCGACCTGGAGCGGCGTATCCGCGCGGGCGAGAAGGACGTCGTGCTCCTCGGTGCCACCGGCACCGGAAAGTCCGCCACCACCGCGTGGATGATCGAGAAGCTCCAGCGCCCCACCCTGGTGATGGCGCCGAACAAGACCCTGGCCGCCCAGCTGGCGAACGAGTTCCGCGAGCTCCTGCCGAACAACGCGGTCGAGTACTTCGTGTCGTACTACGACTACTACCAGCCCGAGGCGTACGTGCCGCAGTCGGACACGTACATCGAGAAGGACTCCTCCATCAACGAGGAGGTGGAGCGGCTCCGCCACTCCGCGACGAACTCCCTGCTGACCCGCAGGGACGTCATCGTGGTCGCCTCCGTCTCCTGCATCTACGGCCTCGGCACGCCCCAGGAGTACGTGGACCGGATGGTCCCGCTCAAGGTCGGCGAGGAGCTCGACCGCGACCAGCTGCTCCGCCGCTTCGTCGACATCCAGTACACGCGGAACGACCTGGCGTTCACCCGAGGCACCTTCCGCGTCCGCGGCGACACCATCGAGATCTTCCCGGTCTACGAGGAGCTCGCCGTCCGCATCGAGATGTTCGGCGACGAGATCGAGGCCCTCTCCACCCTCCACCCGCTCACCGGCGAGGTCATCAGCGAGGACCGCGAGCTGTACGTGTTCCCCGCCAGCCACTACGTCGCCGGCCCCGAGCGCATGGAGCGCGCGGTCAACGACATCGAGCGCGAGCTGGAGGGCCGCCTCGCCGAGCTCGACAAGCAGGGCAAGCACCTGGAGTCCCAGCGCCTGCGCATGCGGACCACGTACGACCTGGAGATGATGCGCCAGATCGGCTCCTGCTCCGGCATCGAGAACTACTCGATGCACTTCGACGGCCGCGAGCCCGGCTCCGCGCCCAACACCCTCATCGACTACTTCCCCGAGGACTTCCTGCTCGTCATCGACGAGTCGCACGTGACCGTGCCGCAGATCGGCGCCATGTACGAGGGCGACGCCTCCCGCAAGCGGACCCTGGTCGACCACGGCTTCCGGCTCCCGTCCGCCCTCGACAACCGCCCGCTGAAGTGGGAGGAGTTCCAGGAGCGCATCGGCCAGACCGTCTACCTCTCCGCCACCCCCGGCACCTACGAACTCTCCCGCGGCGACGGCTTCGTCGAGCAGATCATCCGCCCCACCGGTCTCGTCGACCCCGAGGTCGTCGTCAAGCCCACCGAGGGACAGATCGACGACCTGGTCCACGAGATCAGACTGCGCACCGAGCGTGACGAGCGCGTCCTCGTCACCACCCTCACCAAGAAGATGGCCGAGGACCTCACCGACTACTTCCTGGAGCTCGGCATCCAGGTGCGTTATCTGCACAGCGACGTCGACACCCTGCGCCGGATCGAGCTGCTGCGCGAGCTGCGCGCCGGTGAGTACGACGTCCTCGTCGGCATCAACCTGCTCCGCGAGGGCCTCGACCTGCCCGAGGTGTCCCTCGTCGCCATCCTCGACGCCGACAAGCAGGGCTTCCTGCGCTCCGGGACCTCCCTCATCCAGACGATCGGCCGTGCCGCGCGAAACGTCTCGGGCCAGGTCCACATGTACGCGGACCGCATCACCCCGGCGATGGAGCAGGCCATCGACGAGACCAACCGGCGCCGCGAGAAGCAGATCGCGTACAACACGGAGAACGGCATCGACCCGCAGCCGCTCCGGAAGAAGATCAACGACATCGTCGCGACCATCGCCCGCGAGGAGATCGACACCGAGGAACTCCTCGGCAGCGGCTACCGCCAGGGCAAGGAGGGCAAGGGTGCCAAGGCGCCCGTCCCCTCGCTCGCCGCGCACGGCGCCAAGGGCAAGGGGAAGGCCGGCTCGACGGTCGAACTCGGGGACCGGCCCGCCACCGAACTGGCCGCGATCATCGAGGAGATGACCGACCGGATGCGCGCCGCCGCCGCCGAGCTGCAGTTCGAGGTGGCCGCCCGGCTCCGGGACGAAGTGGGGGAGCTGAAGAAGGAGTTGCGCCAGATGAAGGAGGCGGGACTCGCCTGACCGGACGCCGTCCGGAGGGGGAGCGGGCGGGACGTCCGGCGCGCGGTCCGGTGTGTTGCAAGACCGACACAAAACCGGACCGCACCTCCGCGCTGTCAGTGGTGCTGCGTAATGTGCTCGGCAACCGCACGCACCGGAACAGCGGGCGCGGGGAACGCTAACGAGAGGGGCAAACGCGTGTCGGTCAACATGACCAAGGGTCAGGCCATCAGCCTGGAGAAGCAGGGTGGGGGCAGCCTCAGCCAGGTGCGGATGGGCCTCGGCTGGCAGGCCGCGCCGCGTCGTGGTCTCTTCGGCAAGCGCACCCAGGAGATCGACCTGGACGCCTCGGCCGTCCTCTTCGCGGACAAGCAGCCGGTCGACGTGGTCTTCTTCCGTCACCTGGTCAGCGACGACGGCTCGGTCAAGCACACCGGCGACAACCTGGTCGGCGGCGCGGGCCAGGGCGGGGACGACGAGGCGATCCTCGTCGACCTCCAGCGGGTGCCGGTCCACATCGACCAGATCGTCTTCACGGTGAACTCCTTCACAGGCCAGACGTTCCAGGAGGTGCAGAACGCGTTCTGCCGCATCGTCGACGAGGCGAACGGCCAGGAGCTCGCGCGCTACACCCTCGACGGCGGCGGCAACTACACCGCGCAGATCATGGCGAAGGTGCACCGGGTCGGCTCCGGCTGGCAGATGACCGCCCTGGGCAACCCGGCCAACGGCCGTACCTTCCAGGACCTGATGCCCGCGATCCTGCCGCACCTGTAGACAGGACCGCACGGCACCACCCACAGCTCCCGGCGGCAGCAGGCCACCGGGAGCTGTCCCGCATGAACCGCACCTGCTGTCACGCCGGGAACACCGCGAACACCACGAAGCACCGGCGCGAACACCACCGAGAACACCGCGAACTCCGAGAACGCCGAAAAGCCGAGGGGACAGAGTCGATGACGGCCGAGCTGGTCCGGGGGCAGAACCACCCCCTGCCCGACACCCGACTGGAGATCCGGGTGTCGGCCGGTCACCCTGTCCTCGCCGGCGCCACCCTCGGCGACGAGCAGGGCAGGGTCCCCGGCGTGGAGTGGATCGCCCACCCCGGAGCGCCCTCCCTGCCCGGGGTCGACGTCCCCGGACAGGCCGCCGCCGACCATCGCCTCTCGGTGGACCTGGAGGCCGTCCCCGGCGCCGTCCACCGGGTCTCGGTGCTCCTCGCGCTGCCCGGACCGCGCGCCGGCGGAGCCGCCCGCTTCGGATCGGTCGCCGCCCCGTTCGTCGCCGTCGCAGGCCCCGACGGCGCCGAGATCGCCACCTTCACGATCACCGGACTCGACAGCGAGTCCGCCGTCGTCGCCCTGGAGCTGTACCGCCGCCAGGGCGCCTGGAAGGTCCGCGCCATGGGCCAGGGGTACGAGGGCGGGCTCGCCGACCTCCTCGGCGACCAGGGTCTGGAGCGCCCCGCCGACCTGGCCGCGACGATCCTGGAGACCGTCGCGCCGGGGCCGGCCCCGGTCGCCGCTCCCGCACCGCACGCCGCCGAGGCGGAGCGCGTACGGCACACGGCACCGGTGACGGACCCGACCCCGACCGGTCCGACCGCTCCGGCGGGCTCGACCGGTCCGACCGCTCAGTCCGGTCCGGCGAGCCAACCGCCGACCCCGCCGTCGGGCACCGGCACGGACACGCCCACCCCGGTGCCGAACGGCGGTCCGGTGAACTACGCCCACCCCCGTCGCCAGGCCGCCCCGGCACCCGGTCCCGCGCCCGTACCCGAGTCGGAGCCCCGTCAGGGGCCGCCCACGCCGGTCGCCGGCGACGCGTCGGGCTGGTCCATGGACGAGCGCCTGTACAACCAGGTGTGGGGCATGTTCGAGGACCTGGCCCGGACCGCCGCCGCCTACCGCAGCGCCTGCGAGTTCGCCGAGAACCGGCTCGACCGGGAGCTCGACCAGACGCTCTCCGACTACCGTGCCCGCGCCGACGGCGCCAACGACGCCGCACGGGCCGCCGCCCGCGCCCGGCACGACGAGCTGGTGGCACGGGCGCAGGAGGTCCTGGACCGGGACCTCGCCCAGCTCGTGGCCGAGTCCCGGGTCGTCGAGCCCGCCCTGCCCGTCGCCTTCGCCCGCTGGGACAACCCCGTCTGGCAGGCCTACCGCGCCCCGGCCGAGGAACCGATGGCCGTCCGTCTCGGCGACCTCCACCTCCCCGAGCGGACCGACCTGCGGATCCCCATGCTCGTCCGGCTGCCGCTGGAGCGGGGGCTCTGGGTGGACAGCGGCCGGGGACACTCCGAGGCCGCCGGTCTCCTCGACGAGGTCGAACTGCGGCGGCTCGCCCTGGACTGCGCGGTCGCGCACGCGGCACGGCTGCTCGCGGCACACCCGGCGGGCGCGTTCACCGTCCATGTCGTCGACCCGGCCGGTGCGGGCACCGCCGCGCTCGCGCCCCTCGTGGAGACGGGCGTCCTCGCGGCCCCGCCGGCCCGGGGCGCGGCGGGGGTCTCCGCGGTCCTGGAGCAGCTGACCGAGCGGGTCGACCTGCTGCAGATGGCGGTGCGGGCGGGAGCGTCCGACGCCCTGCCGCCCGGTCTGGACGCCTCCCGGCAGCTGCTGCTGGTGCACGACTTCCCGCACGGCTTCGACGACCGGGCGGTCACCCGCCTCCGGTACCTCGCCGACGAGGGCCCGTCGGTCGGCGTCCATCTGCTGATGGTGGCGGACCGGGAGGACGCGTCCGCGTACGGGCCGCTGCTCGACCCGCTGTGGCGCTCGCTGCTCCGGCTCACCCCCGTTCCCGACGACCACCTCGCCGATCCGTGGGTCGGCCACGCCTGGTCGTACGAGCCGCCGATGCTCCCGCCGGGCAGCGCGGTGCTCCGTCAGGTCCTCGGCCAAGTGGCGGCGGCCCGCCATGGAGAGCGGCCCTGACAGCGCCCTGACGGCCCTGACAGCGCCCCGACTGCCCTGACGGACCGACAGCTCTGACCTGGGCTCTTGGAGGCCCTTTACCCTTCCCTTTACCTTCTCTTGGGTTTTCGGGTACTCTTCTTCATGCGGAGGGGAGTACTCCCCATGCGCGGCGTACCCGTCAATACGGACGGATCATCCATGATCCGATCCCGGGGCGTCGGCCCGGTGGCGACCGTCCGTCGCCCGGGTGGAAGAGACCTCCGGCAGCGACGACGCTGATCAGTAGCCGTACGACGCCGGAGGCGCAGTGGACGTTTCAACAACCCTGTGGGTAGTGACCATTCTCGGTCTCGCTGCCCTGATCGCTGCCGACTTCTTCATCGGGCGCAAGCCCCATGACGTGTCGGTCAAGGAAGCCGGAATCTGGACGATCGTCTGGGTCGTGCTGGCCGCACTCTTCGGTCTCGGCCTGCTGTTCTTCGGCAACAGCCAGGCGTCCGGAGAGTTCTTCGCCGGCTACATCACCGAGAAGTCGCTCAGTGTCGACAATCTCTTCGTCTTCGTCCTGATCATGGCGAAGTTCGCGGTCCCCTCGCACCTCCAGCAGCGCGTGCTGCTCGTGGGTGTGGTGATCGCCCTGGTGCTCCGCACGATCTTCATCGCCGCGGGCGCCGCGATCATCGCGAGCTTCTCCTGGGTCTTCTACATCTTCGGCGCGTTCCTGATCTACACCGCCTGGAAGCTCATCCAGGAGGCGCGCGCGGACGAGGACGAGGAGGACTGGGAGGAGAACCGTCTCCTCAAGATGGCCGAGAAGAGGTTCGGCGTCGCCGACCGCTACCACGGCACCAAGCTGTTCATCCGGAACAACGGCAAGCGGATCATGACCCCGCTGATGGTCGTCATGCTGGCCATCGGCACCACCGACATCCTCTTCGCCCTCGACTCCATCCCGGCGATCTTCGGCCTCACCCAGGACCCGTACATCGTCTTCACCGCCAACGCCTTCGCCCTCATGGGTCTGCGACAGCTGTACTTCCTGATCGGCGGCCTGCTCAAGAAGCTGGTCCACCTCAGCTACGGCCTGTCGGTGATCCTCGGCTTCATCGGCGTCAAGCTCGTGCTGCACGCCCTGCACGAGTCCGGGGTGCACGTCCCGGAGATCAGCATCCCGTTCTCGCTCGCCTTCATCGGCGGTGTCCTGGTCATCACCACGATCACCAGCCTGATCGCCTCGAAGAGGCAGTCGGAGCGAGCCGCGGCCGAGGGCGTGACCGATGCCGACGGCATCGACGACGCCGAGAAGGACAGCATCGGCGCCTGACGCGCACGACACACGGCATGCGGACGGACGACGGCCGGCCGGGGACTCCCCGGCCGGCCGTCGCCGTCCCTCCGTCTCGGGGCGCAGGCTCTCCGCCCTCGGAGAGACGGCTCCCCGTCCTCAGACCGAGGCCGGCTCGGGATCCGCCCGCCGCTCGGCCCCGGCCTTGGCCGGCAGCGTCTCCGGCAGGAGCGCGAAACAGCCGAGGCTGACGAGGGCGACCACCGTCAGATAGGCCGCGACGCCCCAGGGCGGACCCGAGCCCCCGTCGGAGAGGGCGGTGGCGACGATCGGGGTGAGCGCGCCGCCCAGGACGCCCGCGAGGTTGTAGCCGACGGCGGCGCCGGTGCACCGGACGCGGGGCTCGTACAGCTCCGGGAGGTACGCGGCCACCACCGCGAACATGGTGATGAAGGCGAGCAGCGCGCCCAGGAAGCCCAGGAACATCAGGAACGGGCGCGCGGTGTGCAGCAGGGCCACCATCGGGAACATCCACAGCGCGGAGGCCGCGCACCCCGCCAGACACAGCGGTCGGCGGCCCCAGCGGTCGGCGAGGATCGCGACGAACGGCGTGGTCGCGCCCTTGATCGCGACCGCCGCCATGACACAGGTCAGCATCACCGTGCTGCTCACTCCGAGCTGCTCGGTGCCGTAGGCCAGCGCCCAGGTGGAGACCGCGTAGAAGGTGGCGTACCCGACCGCGAGCGCCCCGGCGGTCAGCAGTACGAGCCGCCAGTGGTCACGGGCGACCTCGGCCAGCGGGGCGCCCGCGGTCTGCCCGGCCGCGGACAGCTTCTCGAACTGCGGGGTCTCCGCGAGCGAGGAGCGCAGCAGCAGCCCGACCGCCGCGAGCAGGCCCGCGGCCCAGAAGGGCACCCGCCAGCCCCAGGAGCGGAACTCCGCGTCGCTCAGGCCGGCCGAGAGCGCCAGCATCACCCCGTTCGCCAGGAGGAAGCCGATCGACGGGCCGATCTGCGGGAAGCTCGACCAGAGCGCGCGCCGGTTCTCGGGGGCGTGCTCGGCTGTGAGCAGGACGGCCCCGCCCCACTCGCCGCCGAGGCCCAGGCCCTGGAGGAAGCGGAGCACGAGCAGCAGCACGGGTGCCGTGATGCCGATCGTCCCGTACGTGGGGACGCAGCCCACCGCGACCGTGGCGCAGCCGGTCAGGAGCAGCGAGGCGAAGAGGACCGGCCGCCGTCCGTACCGGTCGCCGACGTGGCCGAAGAGGACCGAGCCGAGCGGCCGGGACACGAAGCCGACGGCGAAGGTGCCGAAGGCGGCCAGCGTCCCGGCGAGCGGGGAGAAGGTCGGGAAGAAGAGCGGCCCCAGGACGAGGGCGGCGGCGGTCCCGTAGACGAAGAAGTCGAAGAACTCGATGGCGGTGCCGACGAGCGAGGCGGCGGCGAGCCTGCCCATCGAGGGCGTGGTGGGCGTGGTGGGCGGGACGGGTGGAACCGGGGGAGCGGGTGGCGACGGAGCGTTACTGAGGCTCATGTCGCGCCAACTACCCCGCCGCCATCCGGGTTACGGGGGCGTGCGGAAGCGCGTGGCTGCTCAGCCGCGCGCTCTCCGCCTCCGAGGGCTTCCCCGAGGGGCTACCAGCCGCGCTCGCGCCACACGGTGAGCGAGGGCCGCTCGTCACCGAGCGTGGTGTCCTTGCCGTGGCCCGGGTAGATCCAGGACTCGTCCGGGAGGACCGCGAAGAGCTTGGTCTCCACGTCGTGGATCAGGCTCGCGAAGGCCTCCGGGTCCTTCCAGGTGTTGCCCACCCCGCCGGGGAAGAGGCAGTCGCCGGTGAAGACGTGCGGGTGGCCGTGGGGGTCGTCGTAGACGAGGGCGATCGAGCCAGGGGTGTGCCCGACCAGGCGGCGCGCGGTCAGCTCGACCCGCCCCACCCGGATCGTGTCGCCGTCCTCGACGGGCACGTCGGTCGCCACCGGGATGCCCTCGGCGTCGTACGCGCCGGCGTACGTCACCGCGCCGGTCGCGGCGACCACGTCGGCGAGTGCCTGCCAGTGGTCCCCGTGCCGGTGGGTGGTGACGACGGACCCGATGCCGTCGTCACCGATCAGCGTGAGGAGGGTGTCCGCGTCGTTGGCCGCGTCGATCAGCAGCTGTTCGCCGGTGGCCCGGCAGCGCAGCAGATACGCGTTGTTGTCCATCGGGCCGACCGCGACCTTCGAGATCATCAGGTCCGTCAGCTCGTGCACGTCCGCCGCCCCGCCGACCTTCACCACTCCGCTGTACGTCATGCGCTCAGACTATCGCCGGGCACCGGCGGGCGGGGTCCCTCCCGCCGGGACTACAACGGCGGGAGCTCCGGAAGGCGGTCGCCCTCGAGGACGGCGAGATGGGCGCCCTTGAGGTCGCGGCCGGAGAGCCAGCCGAGCAGCTCCACGGCGGGGCCGCCCAGGACGACGGGGGCGCCGTCGGTGCCGCCGGTCGTCCAGCCGGGGCCGTTCTCCTCGTACCCGACGCGGAGGGTCACCGGCGGGACGTCGGGGCGGCCGGACCAGCGGTCCGCGAGGAAGGCGATCTCCCGCAGGACGAACTCCTCGGGAAGGTCCTCGAGGTCGTAGCCGATCCCCAGGTCGACATGGTGGAGGTCGACCTCGACCCAGCGGCGGAAGGGGATGCGGGCGGCCGCGTCCGTGACGCCGTTGCGGAGTTCCACGGTCCGCGCCCAGTCGGCGGGCTCGGCGCCCACGGCCTGGAAGCGCTCGGCGCTCTCGCGCAGGTCGGCGACATGGACGTCCAGCGGGCGCGGGGCGTCGCGCTCGATGTCGGCGTCGCGGGTCGCGGCGTCCTCGTACATGGGCCGGCCCCGGAGGACGTTCACCAGGGCGTCGGCGTTGCGGGCGATGTGGGCCAGAACATGGCCACGGGTCCAGCCGGGAAGCCGTGACGGCTCGGCCAGCGCCGCGTTGTCCAGGGAGGAGGCTGCGGCGAGGAGTCGCTCGGTCGCTTCGCGTACAGAGGCCAGGTCACGCACATGGTCGATCATGGCGCCGACCCTAGCGCCGCCACTCGATCGGGTGAAGCGGTGCGATCGAGGCCGGAAATCGAATGTACGTGCTATAGGCTCGACGGAAGCATCCGGCATCCTTGGTTGTTGGGTACTCAGGCACTTCCAGACATCTCTGCGACCCGCACTCTCTGTGCCTCCGCTCTCTCAAGAAAGGTGCGGACCGGCGTGACCGACCGTCTCATCGTTCGTGGCGCTCGTGAGCACAACCTCAAGAACGTCTCGCTCGACCTCCCGCGTGACTCCCTGATCGTCTTCACCGGGCTCTCGGGATCGGGCAAGTCCTCCCTCGCGTTCGACACGATCTTCGCCGAGGGGCAGCGCCGCTACGTCGAGTCGCTCTCCTCGTACGCCCGGCAGTTCCTCGGCCAGATGGACAAGCCGGACGTCGACTTCATCGAAGGTCTGTCGCCCGCGGTCTCCATCGACCAGAAGTCGACCTCGCGCAACCCGCGCTCGACGGTCGGCACCATCACCGAGGTCTACGACTACCTCCGCCTGCTCTTCGCCCGCATCGGCAAGCCGCACTGTCCCGAGTGCCACCGGCCGATCTCTCGCCAGTCGCCGCAGGCCATCGTCGACAAGGTCCTCGAGCTTCCCGAGGGCAGCCGCTTCCAGGTGCTCTCCCCGCTCGTGCGCGAGCGCAAGGGCGAGTTCGTCGACCTGTTCGCCGACCTCCAGACCAAGGGCTACAGCCGCGCCCGCGTCGACGGCGTGACCGTACAGCTGAGCGAACCGCCGACGCTGAAGAAGCAGGAGAAGCACACGATCGAGGTGGTCGTCGACCGCCTCACCGTGAAGGACAGCGCCAAGCGCCGGCTCACCGACTCCGTCGAGACCGCGCTCGGACTCTCCGGCGGCATGGTCGTGCTCGACTTCGTCGACCTCGCCGAGGACGACCCCGAGCGCGAGCGGATGTACTCGGAGCACCTCTACTGCCCGTACGACGACCTGTCCTTCGAGGAGCTGGAGCCCCGCTCCTTCTCCTTCAACTCTCCGTTCGGCGCCTGCCCCGACTGCACCGGCATCGGCACCCGCATGGAGGTCGATCCGGAGCTGATCGTCCCCGACGAGGACAAGTCCCTCGACGAGGGCGCGATCCACCCCTGGTCGCACGGCCACACCAAGGAGTACTTCGGCCGGCTCATCGGCGGTCTGTCGCAGGCCCTCGGCTTCCGCACGGACCTGCCGTACGCGGGACTGCCGCAGCGCGCCAAGAAGGCCCTGATGTACGGCCACAAGACCCAGGTCGAGGTGCGCTACCGCAACCGGTACGGCAGGGAGCGGGCGTACACGACGCCGGCCTTCGAAGGCGCCGTCTCCTTCGTCAAGCGGCGCCACACCGAGGCCGAGAGCGACTCCAGCCGCGAGCGCTTCGAGGGCTACATGCGCGAGGTGCCGTGCCCCACCTGTGAGGGCACCCGCCTCAAGCCGATCGTCCTCGCGGTCACGGTCATGGAGAAGTCCATCGCCGAGGTGTCCGCGATGTCGATCAGCGACTGCGCCGAGTTCCTCTCCCGCCTCACGCTGAACGCCCGGGACAAGAAGATCGCCGAGCGGGTCCTCAAGGAGGTCAACGAGCGGCTGCGCTTCCTCGTCGACGTCGGCCTCGACTACCTCTCGCTCAACCGCGCCGCGGGCACCCTCTCCGGCGGCGAGGCCCAGCGCATCCGGCTCGCCACCCAGATCGGCTCCGGCCTGGTCGGCGTGCTGTACGTGCTCGACGAACCGTCCATCGGCCTCCACCAGCGCGACAACCACCGGCTCATCGAGACCCTCGTACGGCTCCGGGACATGGGCAACACGCTCATCGTCGTCGAGCACGACGAGGACACCATCAAGGTCGCCGACTGGATCGTGGACATCGGCCCCGGCGCCGGTGAGCACGGCGGCAAGGTCGTCCACTCCGGCACCTTGAAGGAGCTCCTCGGCAACGAGGAGTCGATGACCGGGCAGTACCTGTCCGGCCGCCGGGAGATCCCCACCCCGGACATCCGCCGCCCGGTCGACCCCGGCCGCCGGCTCACCGTGCACGGGGCCCGCGAGAACAACCTGCAGGACATCGACGTCTCCTTCCCGCTGGGCGTTCTCACCGCCGTCACCGGCGTCTCCGGCTCCGGCAAGTCGACCCTGGTCAACGACATCCTCTACACCCACCTCGCGCGCGAGCTGAACGGCGCCAAGTCGGTGCCCGGCCGGCACACGCGCGTGGACGGCGACGACCTCGTCGACAAGGTCGTGCACGTCGACCAGTCCCCGATCGGCCGCACCCCGCGGTCGAACCCGGCGACGTACACCGGCGTCTTCGACCACGTCCGCAAGCTCTTCGCCGAGACGATGGAGGCCAAGGTCCGGGGCTACCTGCCCGGCCGGTTCTCCTTCAACGTCAAGGGCGGCCGCTGCGAGAACTGCTCCGGCGACGGCACGATCAAGATCGAGATGAACTTCCTCCCGGACGTCTACGTCCCGTGCGAGGTCTGCCACGGCGACCGGTACAACCGGGAGACCCTGGAGGTCCACTACAAGGGCAAGTCCATCGCCGAAGTCCTGAACATGCCGATCGAGGAGGCCCTGGACTTCTTCGAGGCCGTCCCGACCATCGCGCGCCACCTGCGCACGCTCAACGAGGTCGGCCTCGGGTACGTCCGGCTCGGCCAGTCCGCGCCGACGCTCTCGGGCGGCGAGGCGCAGCGCGTGAAGCTCGCCTCCGAGCTCCAGAAGCGCTCCACCGGCCGCACGGTCTACGTCCTGGACGAGCCGACCACCGGTCTGCACTTCGAGGACATCTCGAAGCTGATCAAGGTCCTGTCCGGGCTGGTCGACAAGGGCAACTCGGTGATCGTCATCGAGCACAACCTCGATGTCATCAAGACCGCGGACTGGCTCATCGACATGGGTCCCGAGGGCGGCAGCGGCGGCGGCCTCGTCGTCGCCGAGGGCACGCCGGAGGAGGTCGCCTCGGTTCCGGCGAGCCACACCGGCAAGTTCCTCCGCGAGATCCTCGGCGCGGACCGGGTCAGCGACGCCGGGGTGACCGTCCCGGCGGCCCGGGGGACCAGGAAGACGGCGGCGAAGAAGGCTCCGGCCAAGGCCCCCGCCAAGAAGGCCGCGGCGACGAAGACGGCGGCCGCGACCAAGACGGCGGCCGCGACCAGGACCGCCGCCAAGAAGACGGCCACGAAGGCGACCGCCACGAAGGCGACCGCCACCAAGGCCGCCGCGAAGAAGGCGACGACGCGGGCCCGCAAGGCCTGACGTTCCCGGCAGGGCCCCCTCCTCGGGGGCCCTGCTCCGTCTCAGGACGGACCCCGGGCCCGGCCGTCGGCGCCGGGAGCCCCGCCGGTATCGTCGGTTCGGTCACGCCTTGCCCCGATCCACCGTGGAGCGCCCATGTCCGGCCAGTCCAGCCGCCGCACCGTACTGAAGGGCGCCGCACTCGCCGGTGCCGCCGGGCTGGGAGTCGCCGCCTGCTCCACCGAATCCAAGCTCGGCCACGCCGGAGTCCCGACCCCGACCGCCCCGGTCGCCCTCGGCGCCCCGGACGAGATCCCCGTCGGCGGAGCCAAGCTCTACCGCGAGCAGAAGGTCGTGGTGAGCTGCCCGGCCAAGGGCGAGTACAAGGCGTTCAGCGCCCAGTGCACCCACGCCGGCTGCGTCCTCGACAAGATCGAGAACAACGAGGGCAACTGCCCCTGCCACGGCAGCCGCTTCGACGTGACGACCGGCAAGGCGCTCAAGGGCCCGGCCACCGTCCCGCTCCCCGCCGTCCCGGTCCGCGTCGAGAACGGCAAGCTGGTCGCGGGCCCGGAGTCCGCGCCGAAGGCCTGAACCGGAGGCCGCGGCCGCGTGCTCAGAGTCTGGACCGGACGCTGCGGCCGCGTGCTCAGGGCCTGAACCGCGGAGGCTGCGCCCGGGTGCTCAGGGTCTGGACCGGAGGCCGCGGCCGCGTGCCCGGGGCCTGAACCGCGCAGGCAGCGCCCGCGTGCTCAGGGTCTGAGCGGGCCGGGTTCCGGCCGCCTCAGGTCCAGTCCCAGTCGATCCCCAGGATCCCCGGGCGAACCCCCTGCTCCACGACGTGCACCGTGCGGTGCCGGCCGCTCACGGTCAGCTCCGCACGGCCACCGCGCGGCGCGCCCGCCGAGGCCTGCGCGAACCGCCGGCACCGCACCGGAAGCGCCGCCTCGTCGAAGCGCACCTGCAGTACGTACTGCCCGCCCGCGAAGCTGAACCCGCGCACGTACTCCCCGCTCGGTCCCCCCGTACCGTCCTCGAAGCCGTACGAGAAGAGGTACGTGTCCCCGGCGCGCAGCCGCGTGTCGAAGAGCAGCTCCGCGACCAGCACCCCCGTCTCCGCGTCCCACCGCACCCGCCCCGTGCGGCAGTTCTCCGCCGCCCGCACCCCGACCCGTGACGGGTCGCAGCCCTGGTCCCCGTGGTGGATGGCCAGATAGCGGTCGACGCCGTCCCGGTGCGCCCGTACGACCTGCTGCGAGTCGCGCCCGACCAGCTCACGCCCGGCCCCGACCCGCACCCGCTCGTGGTGCCCCACCGTGTGCAGCCCGCCGTCCGTCGGCGACTCGAGGCCCGCGAGGAGCTCCTCGACGGAGCCGGACGCCTCCACGAGCGAGCGGTACGAACGGGCCGCCGGGCGCTCCACCTCCGACCGCGCGGACGCGTCGTCCGTGAGCAGCCGGAGCAGCGAGTTCCCCGGCAGCTGGAGGACCTCCTCCAGCGCCCGGACCGCCTTCAGCGACTCCGGCCGCTGAGGGCGGCGGGCGCCCTGCTGCCAGTAGCTCAGACTCGTCACCCCGACCTTGACGCCCCGGTGCGCGAGATGGTGCTGGACCCGCTGGAGCGGCAGCCCGCGCACGGCCAGCGCGGTGCGCAGCGCCAGATGGAAGGGGCCGGTGTGCAGGAGCTGCGCCAGATCGGCCTCGGTGTGGCTCACGAGGACTCCTCAGTGAACGTTCACGGTGGGGGAGCGGAGCGTGGCGCCGCGTGGGGTGGGCGGGCAGGTGGGCCGAGGGCGTCCGTTCACACCCGGGTCACACCGTTCACAGTCCGATGTCACCCCGCATTGAAGCGTGTTGACCGGATCCGGACAACGGCAGATGCTCCTGACCAGCGTCCGGACGCGCTCCTCCACTCCCCACTCCCCACACCCCCCGCTCCAGGGAGGAACGCGATGCGCAGAAGAAAGCTGAACCTCGCGGCACTTGCCGCAGCCGCCCTCTTTCTCGTCCCCACCACCTCGGCGTCCGCCGCACCCGCCGGCGAGGACGTCGCCGCCCTCGGCTCCAAGCGGCTGAACATCACCATGCAGGCCCAGCAGAAGACCAACTGGTGCTGGGCGGCCGGCGGCAACACCATCGCCACCTGGTTCGGCCGCAACTACAGCCAGAACCAGTTCTGCAACGCCGCCTTCAACCGCCAGCAGGGCTACGACTGCCCCAACAACCAGGCCACCCTCGGCAACGTCCAGACCGGCCTCAGCTGGGCCGGCGTCAACCCCGGCTCCTACGTGACCGGCTGGCTGCGCTACTCCACCGTCCAGACCGAGATCAACGCCGACCGGCCCGTCGAGACCCGCATCCAGTGGTCCAGCGGCGGCGGCCACATGCACGTGATCTACGGCTACGACGACGCCAACAGCTGGGTCTACTGGGGCGATCCCTGGCCCTCCAGCGACCGTTACAACTGGGCCTCCCACGCCTGGTACGTCGACAACAACTCCTTCTCCTGGACCCACTCGCTCTACCGGATAGGGGCGTGACGACGATGAACGCACGTGCCACGGGTACGGGGCTCCTCACCGCCGCCGCGCTCGTCCTGCTCGGCGCGCTCCCGGCCGGCGCCGCCGAGGCCCTGCCGCCCGCGCCCACCCCCGAACAGGCCGCCTCCGCGCCGGGGACCCTGGACACCCTGTCCCGGTTCTTCGCCCGGGACGGCGCCGTCGCCCGCTCGGCCGCCGCGCCGCGCGTCGAGGGCGGATCGGTGCCGGTACGGATCCTCTCCCCGGACTTCGTCGCCGGAAAGCCGGGGGCACCCGTCGCCCGGGTCGAGTTCCGGGCCAGCCGAGCCGTGTCCTCGGACGGCCAGAAGGCCTCGCTGTGGACCGTCGAGCGGGCGGGCGGCTGGCAGGTCGTCAACATCGCCACCGGCGACGACGAGATCCGGTACGCGGAGCTCGGCGCCGGCGGCCTGGTGTTCCGCGAGCCGCAGATCGACGCCTGGTACGTCCAGAAGGGGGCGAAGGTGCTGCCGCTGGACGAGGACGCGGTGCGGGCGGTCGGGCGGAACGGGACGAGCCTGGCGGCGTACCGGGAGCGGGTTGTCCGGGCGTACGGGGACAAACTGCCCGGCTCGGCGTACGCGAAGAAGGGCACGGCGGGGGGTTACGGCACACCGCGGGCGGCTGCGCCGGGCGCGGTGCCGGGCGCTGTGCGGGCTGCCGCGCCGGACGCAGTGCCGGGCGCGGTGCCGGGCGCTGTGCCGGTGGTCGCGTCGGGGGATGGGCCGGGGGGCGGGCCGGCGGGCGGGCCGGCGGTGACGGTGGCGTCGGCTGCGGCGGGGGTGGGTGCGGGGCTGGCGCTGCTGCTGATCTCGGTGGCGGCGATTCGGCGCCGCCGGGCCGCGGTCCAGGAGCCCTGACCCACCTTGCCCGCGGTGGGCACCGGCCTCGCCGAACCGGTGCCCACGCGGGCCTCCCCACCGCTGGGCCGGTGCCCACCTGCCCACGCGGGCCTCCCCACCGCTGGGCGGGTGCCCACCTGCCCACCCCGGGTCTCCACCCCGCTGGGCGGGTGCCCGCCCGTCGGCCCCGTTGTGGGCCTCCGCCCCGCCGGACCGCACCCGCCCGGGCTCCCGCCGTCGCCCCCCCCGCGTTGTGGGCATCTGTTCCGCTGGGGCGGAACGGGTGGGCACAACGGAACGGCGCCCTTTGCCGGGCCTAGGCTCCCGCGCCCTGACCCGCACCCCTTGTGCACCGTGCCTGGGGTGCGGGGTTCAGGCACAAGGGGCGGAGGCGCCGCCGAGCGCGCCGTCCCGTGTGCCCACCCGTCCCGCCCCAGCGGGACGATTGCCCACACGGGGGTGGGTGGGTGGAGGCGGCGCGGGCGCGGGCGCAGCCCGCACAGGGGCGGGTACGGGTGCGGGCGCGGCCCGCACAGGGGTGGCGTGCGGGCGCGGCCCGCGCGGGGGCGGGCGTGGGCGTGGCCCGCGCGGGGGTGGCGTGGGGGCGCGGCCCGCACAAGGTGGTGTGGGCGCGGCCCGCGCGGGGGTGGCCTGCGGGCGCGGCCCGCACCGGGGTGGTGGGGGCGCGGCCCGTACCGGGGTGGTGGGGGCCCGGCCCGCACCGGGGTGGGGGACCGGCCCGTACCGGGGCGGTGAGGGTGCCGCGGCCTGCGCGGGTTCGGGCCCCCCGGTCAGCGGGCCAAGTAGCCGCCGTCGACCGGGAGGACCGCGCCCGTGATGAAGGACGCCTCCTCCGACGCCAGGAAGACGATCGCCGACGCCACCTCCTCCGGCGTCCCGAAGCGCCCCATCGGATGGCCCCGCTCCACCTCCGCCAGGTACTCCGGCCCGCCCGGTTCCACCCGTGCCGCCGCCACCCGTTCCGTCTCGATCGTGCCCGGGGCCACCGCGTTCACCCGGATCCCGTGTTCCGCCCACTCCACCGCCAGGTGCTTGGTCAGGCCGGTGGCGACGAACTTCGCCGGGCCGTAGACCGCCTGCCGGGCCTGTCCTGCCACGCCTGAGATCGACGAGGTGCAGACGATGGCCCCGCCGCCCGTGACGAGCATCGCCTCGATCGCGTACTTGCAGGTCAGGAACATGCCCCGGCCGTCCACCGCCATCACCCGGTCGAAGTCGGAGCCCTCCGCCTCCGTGACGGAGAGCAGCGGGATCACCCCGGCGTTCGCCACCAGGACGTCCAGCCGTCCGAAGCGGTCCACCGCCGTGGTGATCATGCGCCGGGCGTCCTCCTCCCGGGACACGTCCCCGGTCACCGGGACCACCCCCTCCAGCGTCGCCAGCCGGTCCCCGTCGAGGTCGGCGGCGATCACCCGCGCGCCCTCCCGGAGGAACCGTTCCGCCGTCGCCCGCCCGATTCCGCTCGCCGCGCCCGTGATCACGCACACCCGGTCCGCCAGCCGTCCCGCCACCTGATTCGCCATGCTTCGCCAACGAGCGCGCGAGGCCGGAGTGTCGGTGCCCGCCAGTAGGGTGGGGAGCATGGCAGACCCCTCCAGCTACCGCCCCAAGCCGGGTCAGATCCCCGACTCCCCGGGGGTCTACAAGTTCCGCGACGAGCACCGTCGGGTGATCTACGTGGGGAAGGCGAAGTCCCTCCGGCAGCGGCTGGCCAACTACTTCCAGCCGATCACCAGCCTGCACCCGCGGACGGCCACCATGGTGACCACCGCGGCGTCCGTGGAGTGGACGGTCGTGTCGACCGAGGTCGAGGCGCTTCAGCTGGAGTACTCCTGGATCAAGGAGTACGACCCCCGGTTCAACGTGAAGTACCGGGACGACAAGAGCTACCCGTACCTCGCCGTGACGATGAACGAGGAGTTCCCGCGCGTCCAGGTCCTGCGCGGCCACAAGAAGAAGGGCGTGCGCTACTTCGGGCCGTACGCGCACGCGTGGGCGATCCGCGAGACCGTCGACCTGATGCTGCGGGTCTTCCCGGTGCGCACGTGCTCCGCGGGTGTCTTCCGCAACGCCGCGTCGGCCGGGCGGCCCTGTCTCCTCGGGTACATCGGCAAGTGCTCGGCGCCCTGCGTCGGCCGGGTCACCCCGGAGGAGCACCGTGAACTGGCCGAGGAGTTCAGCGACTTCATGGCCGGCCGTACGGGTACGTACATCCGCCGTCTCGAGAAGCAGATGATGCTCGCGGCCGAGGACATGGAGTACGAGAAGGCCGCGCGGCTCCGCGACGACATAGAGGCGCTGCGCCGGGCCATGGAGAAGAGCGCGGTCGTGCTCGCCGACGCCACCGACGCCGACCTGATCGCACTCGCGGAGGACGAGCTGGAGGCCGCCGTGCAGATCTTCCACGTGCGCGGCGGACGTGTCCGCGGCCAGCGCGGCTGGGTCACCGACAAGGTCGAGGCCGTCGACACGGCCGGTCTCGTCGAGCACGCGATCCAGCAGCTGTACGGCGAGGAGACCGGGGACACGGTGCCCAAGGAGGTCCTGGTCCCGGCGCTGCCCGAGGACGCGGGGGCCGTCACCGCCTGGCTGTCCGGCCGGCGCGGGTCCAACGTCTCGCTGCGGATCCCGCAGCGCGGCGACAAGAAGGACCTGATGGAGACCGTCGCGCGCAACGCCCAGCAGGCGCTCGTGCTGCACAAGACGAAGCGCGCCAGCGACCTGACCACCCGCTCCCGTGCCCTGGAGGAGATCGCCGAGGCCCTGGACCTGGACTCGGCGCCGCTGCGGATCGAGTGCTTCGACATCTCGCACCTCCAGGGCGAGGACGTGGTGGCCTCGATGGTGGTGTTCGAGGACGGGCTGCCCCGCAAGAGCGAGTACCGCCGCTTCCAGATCAAGGGCCGTGTCGGCGACACGCAGGTCTGGCACGGCGAGGGGCAGGACGACGTCCGGTCCATGCACGAGGTGATCAGCCGCCGCTTCCGGCGCTATCTCATGGAGAAGGAGAAGACGGGGGAGTGGGACCCCGAGGGGGTCGTCGAGGACCCGGACGAGGCCGGGCGGCCGAAGCGGTTCGCCTATCCCCCGCAGCTCGTCGTGGTCGACGGCGGGCAGCCGCAGGTCGCGGCGGCCCGCCGTGCCCTCGACGAGCTCGGGATCTCCGACATCGCGGTGTGCGGGCTCGCCAAGCGCCTGGAGGAGGTGTGGCTGCCCGGCGACGACGACCCGGTGGTGCTGCCCCGTTCGAGCGAGGGCCTGTATCTCCTCCAGCGGGTACGTGACACGGCTCACGACTTCGCCATCCGCTACCAGCGGTCGAAGCGCGGAAAACGTATCCGGACCAGCCCTCTCGACGCGGTGCCCGGCCTCGGCGAGACCCGGAAACAGGCGTTGATCAAGCATTTCGGCTCGGTGAAGCGGCTCCGGCAGGCGACAATCGAGCAGATCTGCGAGGTCCCCGGCATGGGCCGGAAGACCGCGGAGGCGGTCGTCGTGGCCCTCGCACAGGCGGCCCCGGCCGCACCTGCCGTGAACACGGCGACAGGAGAGATCATGGAAGACGACGGGGGCGGCACGGCATGACCGCGCACGAGCAGGACCGGAACGAACCGCAAGACCAGCACGACCGAGAAGACGGAGCAGGACACGTGAGTACGGGCACGAAGGAGACCCCCGGCGACAACGGCGCCGAGGCGGCCATTCCCGAGCTGGTGATCATCTCCGGCATGTCCGGAGCCGGCCGGTCCACCGCGGCGAAGTGTCTGGAGGACCTCGGCTGGTTCGTCGTGGACAACCTGCCGCCCGCGCTGATCCCCACCATGGTGGAGCTCGGCGCCCGCTCCCAGGGCAATGTCGCCCGGATCGCCGTCGTCGTGGACGTCCGCGGCCGGCAGTTCTTCGACAACCTCAGGGAGTCCCTCGCCGACCTGGACGCCAAGCAGGTCACCCGCCGGATCGTCTTCCTGGAGTCGTCCGACGACGCCCTGGTCCGGCGCTTCGAGTCGGTCCGCAGGCCGCACCCGCTCCAGGGCGACGGCCGGATCACCGACGGCATCGCGGCCGAGCGCGACCTGCTGCGCGAGCTGCGCGGCGACGCCGACCTGGTGATCGACACCTCCAGCCTGAACGTCCACGAGCTGCGGGCCAAGATGGAC
Organism: Streptomyces sp. NPDC056480; assembly: GCF_042795405.1. Taxonomy (NCBI): domain Bacteria; kingdom Bacillati; phylum Actinomycetota; class Actinomycetes; order Kitasatosporales; family Streptomycetaceae; genus Streptomyces; species Streptomyces sp. NPDC056480. Next base: position 31,664 of record NZ_JBHTSA010000073.1, read on the forward strand.
GCCCAGTTCGCCGGCGACGAGGAGCCCGAGCTGCGGGCCACCGTCATGTCCTTCGGGTTCAAGTACGGCCTCCCGGTCGACGCCGACCTCGTCGTCGACATGCGCTTCCTGCCGAACCCGCACTGGGTCCCCGAGCTGCGCCCCTTCACCGGCCTCAACGAGGAGGTGTCGAACTACGTCTACAACCAGCCGGGCGCCAAGGAGTTCCTCGACCGCTACACCGAGCTCCTCCAGCTGATCGCCGCGGGCTACCGCCGCGAGGGCAAGCGGTACGTGACCATCGCCGTGGGCTGCACGGGCGGCAAGCACCGCTCCGTGGCCACGGCCGAGCGGCTCGCCGCGCGCATCGCCGCCGAAGGGGTCGAGACCGTCGTCGTGCACCGGGACATGGGGCGCGAGTGAAGCCGTACCGTCGACGTGCCTCCACCCTCTCGGTGCGGCGTACGCTCCGCAGGCGCGGCGCCCAGCCGAAGGTGGTCGCGCTGGGCGGCGGGATGGGCCTCTCCGCGTCCCTCGCCGCCCTCCGCCGGATCACCGGCGACCTCACCGCCGTCGTCACCGTCGCCGACGACGGGGGTTCCAGCGGCCGGCTCCGGGAGGAGCTGGGCGTGCTGCCCCCGGGCGACCTCCGCAAGGCGCTCGCCGCGCTCTGCGGCGACGACGACTGGGGTCAGACCTGGGCCCGGGTCATCCAGCACCGCTTCCAGTCCAAGGGCGAGATCAACGGCCACGCCGTCGGCAATCTGCTGATCGTCGCCCTCTGGGAGCAGCTCGGCGACCCCGTGCAGGCGCTCGACCTGGTGGGCCGACTGCTCGGCGCCCAGGGCCGGGTGCTGCCCATGTCCGCCGTGCCCCTGGAACTCCAGGCCCTGGTCAAGGGCCATGACCCGGAGCGTCCGGACGACGTGGACACCGTGCGCGGTCAGGCGACGGTGGCGCTCACGCCGGGTGACGTGCAGTCCGTGCACCTCGTGCCGAACGACCCGCCGGCGGTGCCGGAGGCGGTCGAGGCGGTCCTGGACGCGGACTGGGTGGTGCTCGGTCCCGGCTCGTGGTTCTCCTCGGTGATCCCGCACCTGCTCGTGCCCGAGCTGCTCGACGCGCTGGCCGAGACGAAGGCCCGGAAGGTGCTCTCGCTGAACCTCGCGCCGCAGCCCGGAGAAACCGAGGGCTTCTCCCCGCAGCGTCATTTGGAGGTTTTGGGACGACACGCCCCTAAACTCGCCCTGGACGTGGTGCTGGCCGACGAGGCCGCCGTGCCCGACCGCGAGTCCCTCGCCGATGCCGCCAAGCGGCTCGGTGCCGCGGTCGAGCTGGCGCCGGTGGCCGGGCCCGACGGCTCCGCGAAGCATGACCCGGAGCTGTTGGCCGCCGCGTACGACCGTATTTTTCGGATGCATGGAAGGATCGGCCCATGGCGATGACGGCAGCGGTGAAGGACGAGATCTCCCGGCTTCCCGTCACCCGGACCTGCTGCAGGAAGGCAGAGGTCTCGTCGATCCTGCGGTTCGCGGGCGGGCTGCACCTGGTGAGCGGCCGCATCGTGATCGAGGCGGAGCTGGACACCGCGATGGCGGCGCGCCGGCTCAAGCGGGACATCCTGGAGATCTTCGGGCACAGCTCGGAACTGATCGTGATGGCCCCCGGCGGGCTGCGGCGCGGCTCGCGCTTCGTGGTGCGGGTGGTGGCCGGTGGCGACCAGCTGGCCCGGCAGACGGGTCTCGTGGACGGCCGGGGCCGCCCCATCCGGGGCCTCCCCCCGCAGGTGGTCTCCGGGGCGACCTGCGACGCGGAGGCGGCCTGGCGGGGCGCGTTCCTCGCGCACGGTTCGCTGACGGAGCCCGGCCGGTCCTCCTCCCTGGAGGTGACCTGCCCGGGTCCGGAGGCGGCGCTCGCCCTGGTCGGCGCGGCGCGCCGGCTCTCCATCGGGGCGAAGGCCCGTGAGGTACGGGGAGTGGACCGGGTCGTCGTCCGCGACGGCGACGCGATCGGCGCCCTGCTGACCCGGCTGGGCGCGCACGAGTCGGTGCTCGCCTGGGAGGAGCGGCGGATGCGGCGCGAGGTGCGCGCCACCGCCAACCGTCTGGCCAACTTCGACGACGCCAACCTGCGCCGCTCGGCCCGCGCGGCGGTGGCCGCGGGGGCCCGGGTGCAGCGTGCGCTGGAGATCCTCGGCGAGGAGGTGCCCGAGCACCTGGCGGCGGCCGGCCGGCTCCGCATGGAGCACAAGCAGGCCTCCCTGGAGGAGCTGGGCGCGCTCGCCGACCCGCCGCTGACGAAGGACGCGGTGGCCGGCCGGATCCGCCGGCTGCTCGCGATGGCCGACAAGCGGGCGCAGGACCTGGGCATTCCCGGGACCGAGTCCAACCTGACCGAGGAGCTGGACGACAGCCTGGTCGGCTGACCGGATCCCCCGTCGTACGGAATTCCGAACTCCGGGCTGCCGGTGCCTTTCTGAGGCGCCGGCAGCTTTCTCGTCCACCCGCGAGGCACCCTTGACAGGCCCATGGGCGCCCATGAGCCTGGCGTCTGTTCACCTTCGTGACAGACAACAGCAAGGGGGGCTCATGAGACGCAGAGCGAGATCGATCCTCGCCGCGGCTTCACTGCTGATCGCGGGCGTGGCGGCGGCACCCGTCGCCGGAGCGCAGCCGAACGACCGGGACGGCGGTGACGGCCTCTCCGTGTGGCGGGCCGAGGTCACCAAGGAGCAGGTTCCGCTGCTCCTGGAAGCCGGCGCCGACGCCCACGAGCTGACCGAGCGGGTGCCCGCCAAGGGTTCCGCGACGGTCGAGCTCTTCCTCACCGGCCGGCAGGCCGGGCAGCTGCGGGGCCAGGGCGTCGAGCTCGCCGAGCACAGCCTCACCACCTCCGCCGAGAAGCGGGTGGCCGCCGCGGGGGACGGGGTCTTCCGCCCGTACGGAGGCCCGAACGGCCTCAAGCAGGAGATCCTGGACACCGCCCGGGCGAACCCCGGGATCACCAAGGTCGTCTCCATCGGCAAGACCGTCAGGGGCCAGGACATCCTCGCCCTCAAGGTCAGCAAGGGCGCCCCGCGGGTCAAGGACGGCTCCAAGCCCGCCACGCTGTACATGTCCAACCAGCACGCGCGCGAGTGGATCACGCCGGAGATGACCCGGCGGCTGATGCACCACTATCTCGACGGGTACGGCAAGGACCAGCGGATCACCCGGATCGTCGACTCGACCGAGCTGTGGTTCGTGCTCTCCGCCAACCCGGACGGTTACGACTACACGCACGCCGACCCCGCCAACCGGCAGTGGCGCAAGAACCTCCGCGACAACGACGGCGACGGCCGGACCACCCCCGGTGACGGCGTCGACCTGAACCGCAACTTCGCCTACAAGTGGGGTTACGACAACGAGGGTTCCTCGCCCGACCCGGCCGACGAGACCTTCCGCGGCAAGGGCCCCATGTCGGAGCCCGAGACCAGGGCCGTCGACGCCTTCCAGAAGCGCATCGGCTTCACGTACGGCATCAACTACCACTCGGCCGCCCAGCTCCTGCTGTACGGCGTGGGCTGGCAGGTCGCCACCGACACCCCTGACGACGTGGCCCTCAAGGCCCTCGCAGGCACCCCGCAGAACTCCGCCGTGCCCGGCTACCGGCCGCAGGTCTCCTCGGAGCTGTACATCACCAACGGCGAGGCGGACGGGCACGCCGCCAACGTCAACGGCATGCAGATGTTCACCCCCGAGATGTCGACCTGTGCGACCGCTTCCCGGGTCGATCCCGACGACGCCTGGAACGCGGCCGACTGCGCCTCCGTCTTCACCTTCCCCGACGACGAGAAGCTGATCCAGGCCGAGTTCGCCAAGAACATCCCCTTCGCGCTCGCCGTCGCCGAGACCGCCGCCCACCCGGACCGGCCGGTCTCCCCGGTCGGCATCGACGCCCCGGACTTCACGCCGAAGACCTTCGCCACCTCCTACGCCCGCGGCGAGGAGCAGGAGGTCGCGGTCACCGCGCGCAAGTCGCTGCGCGGCAAGACCCTGAAGTACCGGATCAACGGCGGCCGCACCCACAGCGAGGAGCTCGACGCCTGGAAGGGCGGCGAGACCTACGGCGGCGAGGACAACGTCTACTTCGACGAGTACCGCGCCGAGGTGGAGGACGCCCGGCCCGGCGACTCCGTCGAGGTCTGGTTCACCGCCCGCACCCGGGAGGGCCGGGCCACCGCCTCCGCCCCCTTCACCTACAAGGTGGCCGAGCGGCCCCGCGGCGACGTCCTGGTCCTCGCCGACGAGGGCGGCACCACCGCCGCCCGGCACACCGGCACGTATGTGAAGGCGCTCGCCGACAACGGCCGGAAGGCCGCCGTCTGGGACGTCGCCACCCAGGGCACCCCTGACGCGCTCGGCGTGCTCTCCCACTTCCGTACCATCGTCTGGTACACCGGCGCCGAGCGGCCCTCCGGAGCCACCCAGCTCGCCGTCCGCGCCTACCTCAACGAGGGCGGCAAGCTGATCAACACCGGTGAGAAGTCCGGCGGACTCACCCAGGTCGGCCTGGCCGAGACCAACGACTTCGCCCAGTACTACCTCGGCGCCTACCACCGGGCCGGCCTCAAGAACCCGCCCGCCTTCGCCGGCAGCGGCGCCTTCAAGGGCATCGGTGCGGGCCTCGGAGCCTCCGCCGACAACCCGCTGGACAACGCGGGCGCGTACACCGTCACCTCGGACACCCTGAAGCCGAAGGAGTTCCCGCAGTTCGCGAGCAGCGCCTCCGCCGGCTCCTACCCGGGCATCCGGATGCCCTTCGAGCCCGCCGAGGGCGCGACCTTCGCGGCCGTCAAGCACGCCGACGACACCTGGGCCCGGCTCAGCAGGACCGTCGACCTCACCGGCGTCCCCGCCGCGGAGGCGCCGCGCCTGGACTTCCAGGTCAGCTACGACACCGAGCCCGGCTACGACAACCTCGTCGTCGAGGCCCACACCGTCGGCCAGGACGACTGGACGACCCTGCCCGACCTGGGCGGCGGCACCTCCACCGAGGCTCCCGCCGACTGCGGCGAGGGCTACTACGTCCGGGGCCACCCCTTCCTCGCCCACTACCTCACCGTCGGCGAGGACGGCTGCGCCACCACCGGCACCACCGGCTCCTGGAACGCCTTCACCGGCCCCTCCAACGGCTGGCGGCAGGCCTCCGTCGACCTGAGCGCCTGGGCCGGCAGGAAGGTCGAGCTCTCGATCTCCTACATCTCCGACCCCGGTACGGGAGAGATGGGCGCCTTCGTCGACGACACCCGCCTCGTCACCGGGACCACCACCGAGGCGGAGGGCTTCGAGACCACGCTCGGCGCGTGGACCGTGCCGGGCGCGCCCGCCGGCAGCCCCGGCAACGGCTCCGACTGGGCACGCTCCGCGGCGCTCTTCCAGTCGCAGGCCGCGGTCACCACCCGGGACACCGTCCTCCTCGGCTACGGCCTTGAGCAGGTGCCCGGCGCGAGCGAGCGGGCCCGTCTCGTCGGCCGCGCCCTCGGGGTGCTCCGCCGCTGACGGAGAGTAGTGGGGACAAAGGTCCCACGGCGGCCCGTACCCGTTGGTAGGTACGGGCCGTCGGCCGTTCTCCCTCACTTTCCGGGCTCGTACGGCTGCGCTGGATGTCACTAGGGGGGTCCTGTGGGGGTAGGGTCGTAAGCGGTCGGGGACATCCCAAAAAACAAAAATCTCGCCGGCGTCGAGCACACCGGCGTACCTAACGAGGAGATCGGTTCGTGACGATCCGCGTAGGCATCAACGGCTTTGGCCGCATCGGCCGGAACTACTTCCGCGCGCTCCTTGAGCAGGGTGCCGACATCGAGATCGTGGCTGTCAACGACCTGGGTGACACCGCGACCACGGCACACCTGCTGAAGTACGACACCATCCTGGGCCGCCTCAAGGCCGAGGTGACCCACACCGCCGACACCATCACCGTCGACGGCCGCACCATCAAGGTGCTCTCCGAGCGCAACCCCGCCGACATCCCCTGGGGCGAGCTGGGCGTCGACATCGTCATCGAGTCGACCGGCATCTTCACCAAGAAGGCCGACGCCGAGAAGCACATCGCCGGCGGCGCCAAGAAGGTCCTCATCTCGGCTCCGGCCACCGACGAGGACATCACCATCGTGATGGGCGTCAACCAGGACAAGTACGACCCGGCGCAGCACAACGTCATCTCGAACGCGTCCTGCACCACCAACTGTGTCGCGCCGATGGCGAAGGTTCTCGACGAGAACTTCGGCATCGTCAAGGGCCTGATGACCACGGTCCACGCGTACACGAACGACCAGCGCATCCTGGACTTCCCGCACAAGGACCTGCGCCGCGCCCGCGCCGCCGCGGAGAACATCATCCCGACCACGACGGGCGCCGCCAAGGCCACCGCCCTGGTCCTCCCGCAGCTCAAGGGCAAGCTGGACGGCATCGCCATGCGCGTCCCGGTCCCGACCGGTTCCGCGACCGACCTGGTCGTGACGCTCGACCGCGAGGTCACCAAGGACGAGGTCAACGCCGCGTTCAAGAAGGCCGCCGACGACGGCGACCTCAAGGGCTTCCTGGTCTACACCGAGGACCCGATCGTCTCCTCGGACATCGTCAGCGACCCGGCGTCCTGCACGTTCGACGCCTCCCTGACCATGGTCCAGGAAGGCAACACGGTCAAGATCCTCGGCTGGTACGACAACGAGTGGGGCTACTCCAACCGTCTCGTCGACCTCACCGTCTTCGTCGGCGGCCAGCTCTAAACTTCAGGGCGGGCTTTCGATGTGAGCAGGGCTCGGGCAGCGCAACGCCGCGCTGTGCGAGCCCTGTTTGTGTGCTCCACCGCGTACCAAGGAGTCTGTGACAGATGAAGACGATCGACGAGCTTCTCGCCGAAGGCGTCTCCGGCAAGCGGGTGTTCGTCCGCGCCGATCTCAACGTGCCGCTCGACGGCACCACCATCACCGACGACGGCCGCATCCGCGCCGTCGTGCCCACGGTCAAGGCGCTCGCCGACGCGGGTGCCCGCGTCGTGGTCGCCTCGCACCTGGGCCGCCCGAAGGGCGCCCCGGACCCGGCGTTCTCGCTCGCCCCGGCCGCCGCGCGGCTCGGCGAGCTCCTCGGCGCCGAGGTGGCCTTCGCGACGGACACGGTCGGCGAGTCCGCCACCGCCACCGTCGCGGGCCTCTCCGACGGCCAGGTCGCCGTGATCGAGAACCTGCGGTTCAACGCCGGCGAGACCTCCAAGGACGACGCCGAGCGCGGCGCGTTCGCGGACCGGCTCGCCGCCCTCGCCGACGTCTACGTCGGCGACGGCTTCGGCGCCGTGCACCGCAAGCACGCCTCGGTCTTCGACCTCCCGGCGCGCCTGCCGCACGCCGCGGGCTACCTCATCGCCACCGAGGTCGGCGTCCTGAAGAAGCTCACGGACGACGTCCGGCGGCCGTACGTGGTCGCCCTCGGCGGTGCCAAGGTCTCCGACAAGCTCGGCGTGATCGACCACCTCCTGGAGAAGGCCGACCGCATCCTCATCGGCGGCGGCATGGCGTACACCTTCCTCAAGGCCCAGGGCCACGAGGTCGGCATCTCGCTGCTCCAGGAGGACCAGATCCCGGCGGTCCTGGACTACCTGAAGCGTGCCAAGGAGCGCGGGGTGGAGTTCGTCCTCCCCGTCGACGTCCTGGTCTCGGCCGAGTTCCCGGACCTGAAGACCAAGGCTCCGGCCAACCCGACCACGGTCGCCGCGGACGCCATCCCGGCGGACGAGGAGGGCCTGGACATCGGTCCGGAGACCCGTAAGCTCTACGCCTCGAAGCTCGCCGACGCCGGCACCGTTTTCTGGAACGGTCCGATGGGCGTCTTCGAGCACCCCGACTACGCCGAGGGCACCAAGGCCGTCGCCCAGGCGCTCGTCGACTCCCCGGCCTTCACGGTCGTCGGTGGTGGCGACTCCGCCGCCGCCGTCCGCATCCTGGGCTTCGACGAGAAGGCATTCGGCCACATTTCGACCGGCGGCGGCGCCTCCCTCGAATACCTCGAGGGCAAGACGCTTCCCGGCCTCGCCGCACTGGAGGACTGACCCTTTCATGAGCAGCACCCGCACCCCGCTGATGGCGGGGAACTGGAAGATGAACCTCAACCACCTCGAGGCCATCGCCCACGTCCAGAAGCTCGCCTTCGCCCTGACCGACAAGGACTACGACGCCTGTGAGGTCGCGGTCCTGGTTCCCTTCACCGACCTGCGGTCCGTGCAGACCCTGATCGACGGCGACAAGCTCAAGATCAAGTACGGCGCCCAGGACATCTCGGCGCACGACTCCGGTGCCTACACCGGTGAGATCTCGGGCCTGATGCTGTCCAAGCTGAAGTGCGCCTACGTGGCCGTCGGCCACTCCGAGCGCCGGCAGTACCACGCCGAGAACGACGAGGTCTGCAACGCCAAGGTGAAGGCCGCCTTCAAGCACGGCGTGACCCCGATCCTCTGCGTCGGCGAGGGCCTGGACATCCGCAAGGCCGGCAACCAGGTCGAGTACACCCTCGCCCAGCTCGACGGCGGCCTGAAGGACGTCCCGGCCGAGCAGGCCGAGACGATCGTGATCGCGTACGAGCCGGTGTGGGCCATCGGCACCGGCGAGGTCGCCACCCCCGACGACGCCCAGGAGGTCTGCGGGGCGATCCGCGGCCGCCTCGCGGAGCTGTACTCGCAGGAACTGGCCGACAAGGTCCGCATCCAGTACGGCGGCTCGGTCAAGTCCGGCAACGTCGGCGCGATCATGGCGCAGCCGGACGTCGACGGCGCCCTGGTGGGCGGCGCGGCCCTGGACGCCGACGAGTTCGTCAAGATCGTCCGCTTCCGCGACCAGTGAGTATGCGGTAGCGGAGTTACGTCGTACCCTTGCGGGGGTCGGGCAGGTGCCCGGCCCCCGTCCGTATAAGTCCGAGGAAGTTGGTCCAGCCGTGGTTATGGGGTTCTCGATCGCCCTCATCGTCTTCAGCGGGCTGCTGATGCTGCTCGTGCTGATGCACAAGGGCAAGGGTGGCGGCCTCTCCGACATGTTCGGAGGCGGAATGCAGTCCTCCGTCGGTGGCTCCTCGGTCGCCGAGCGCAACCTGGACCGCATCACCGTCGTGGTCGGTCTGCTCTGGTTCGCCTGCATTGTGGTACTTGGTCTGCTGATGAAGTTGGACGGGTAACTCCGAACACTGGACGCGCGTTGGGCCTTACGTAGACTGGGGCATCTTCGAGCACCATCACGCAGGGAGTTACGACCGTGGCAAGTGGCAACGCGATCCGGGGAAGCCGGGTCGGGGCGGGGCCGATGGGCGAGGCCGAGCGGGGCGAATCGGCGCCGCGCGCCCGCATCTCCTTCTGGTGCTCGAACGGGCACGAGACGCAGCCGAGCTTCGCCAGCGACGCGGCGATCCCCGAGACCTGGGACTGCCCACGGTGCGGCTTCCCGGCAGGTCAGGACCGGGACAACCCGCCGGACCCGCCGCGCACGGAGCCGTACAAGACCCACCTCGCCTACGTGCGTGAGCGGCGCAGCGACGCGGACGGCGAGGCGATCCTCGCCGAGGCGCTGGCCAAGCTGCGCGGTGAGATCTGAGCGCGGTGTGACGATGTGACGAACGGGCCTTGCCCGCGAACTCGGTTCGCGGG
>NZ_JBHTSA010000074.1:0-40393 GCF_042795405.1 Streptomyces sp. NPDC056480
GGCCGGGACCGTTCACACTGTCCCGGCCGCCTCCCGCTCCGCCGCTTCCTGCTGAGCCGCTTCCTGCTGGGCCTTGCGGCGCAGCGAGTCCTCGTCGGTCTCGGAGTCGTACGTGAGGAGCTTCGGCAGCGCCAGGCAGAGCAGGCCCACCGAGGCGACGCAGGCCACGCCGCCCGTCCAGACGGCCGACCGGGTGCCGGTCCAGCCCGCCATCGCGCCCGCCCTGACCTGGCCCAGCTGCGGGCCGACGCTGTACGAGAGCACCTCGATGCCCGCGAGCCGGCCGCGCAGCTCCTCCGGGATCGTCTGGTTCCAGATCGTCGCCCGGCCCAGGCCGCTCAGCATGTCGCCGGCCCCGGCGAAGGCCAGGCAGAGCAGGACCAGCCAGATGTTCCCGAACCAGCCCGCCGCCGCGATCGCCAGACCCCAGCCGGCGGCGCCCGCGACCACGAGCAGCCCGTGCCGGCGCACCTTCGACGTCCAGCCGCTGGTCAGCCCCAGCACCAGCGAGCCGACCGAACCCGCCGCGTACATCAGGCCGAGCGACCAGTCCGCGTCCAGCTCGTCCGCGAGGAACGGGAAGATCGTGTTCGGGAAGGCGAAGAACATCGCCGCGAGGTCGACCGCGTACGTGCCGAGCAGCACCGGCCTCGACCAGGCGTACCGCGCGCCCTCCGCGATGCCCCGCAGCGAGGGCTTCTCCGCGTCGTGCGCGGGCGGCGCGGGCGAGAGCCGGCGGCACAGCACCACCGAGGCGGCGAATCCGACGATGGTCACCCCGTACGCGGGCGCGTGACCCGCGTACGCCACGACCAGGCCCGCGAGCGCCGGGCCCGCGATCGAGCCCATCTGCCAGCGCAGCGAGTTCAGCGCGGCCGCCGCGGTCTGGTGCTCGTGCGGCACGATCCGGGCCAGGAGCGAGTCCAGGGCCGGCCGCTGGAGCCCCGCGAGCGCCGAGACACCGGCCGCGACCACGTACAGCGGCCAGAGCATCGGGGTCGGAAGCAGCGAGTTGACGAGCAGGAGCCCGGCGAGCAGGCCGAGACCCGCCTCGGTCAGGAGGATCACCTTCCGCCGGTCGACGGCGTCGGCGAGCGCCCCGCCGTACAGGCCGAACACCACCAGCGGCACCAGCTCGACCGCGCCCATCGCGCCGACGGCGAGCGGCGAGCCCGTGAGCTCCTTGATCTGCAGCGGCAGGGCGATCATCGCCATCGCGCTGCTGAAGTACGTGACGAGCCCCTGCACCCAGAGCAGCCGGAAGTCCCGGGACGCGCGCCACGGCGCCAGATCGGGCAGGAGCGCGGAGAGCTTCGCGAAGGCAGGGGACACGAGAGGCCATGCTGCGGTGACGAACCGGACGAGGCAAACGATTTTCCCGCTCGCGCACCGGCCGGCGGCGACCGCACCGGCCGGCGGCGACCGCTCCGGGCGGACCGGCCTCCGCCTACCAGCGCGCCGGCGGCGGCGCCGTCAGCCGGTCCGCGAGGTCGGAGAGCCGGTCGCGGAAGCGGCGGTGCCCCCGCGGTGACGGCAGGCTGTTCTCGCCGGCCGCCGCGCTCACCAGATGCTGCACCGTGTCCAGATCGACCTCCGCACCCTCCGCCACCGTGAGCGTCTCGTGCGCCAGCCCGCGCACCTCCTCGTCGCCCCCGTCGAGCGACAGCACCGTCGCCCCCGCCCGCCGGGCGTCGTGCACCCGCTGCAACAGGCCCGCGTCCGGCCGCTCCGGCGCCACCAGCAGCAGCGTCGCCCCCCGCCCCGCCAGCTCCAGCCGGCCGAGGCCCACCGCGAGATGCGCCGGATCGCCCGGCCGCACCCGGTGCCGTACCAGCGTCGGCGCCAGCTCGGGGATCCCCGACCAGGCCGACTCGTCGACCAGGTGCGCCGCCAGGTGCCAGGGCTCGTACTCCTCCGTGCCGACCAGGAGCAGCCCGCCCCGGTGCGGCACCACCGAAGACCTCAGCGCGCCCGCGAACCGGCGGGCCGCCCGCGGCCACTCCGTCCCGGCGAGCACTTCCCGCAGCAACGCGACCCGTACGGCATCCATGGCCCCGCATCCTGCACCAGACGGAGGGCTTCGCGTGGCCGGTCGTGGTCGTTCCACCCGTACGGGAGCCGCCCCGGCGGAGCCGACCGCTCGGTAGTGTCGGGTCCATGACTTCCTCGACTCCCAGCACCCCCGCCGCCAAGGCCGCCCCCAAGGACCCGTGGGACCTCCCCGACGTCTCCGGACTCGTCGTCGGCGTCCTCGGCGGCACCGGCGACCAGGGCCGCGGCCTCGCCTACCGGCTCGCCAAGGCCGGACAGAAGGTGATCATCGGCTCCCGCGCCGCCGACCGCGCCCAGGAGGCCGCCGGTGAGATCGGCCACGGCGTCGAGGGCGCCGACAACGCCGACTGCGCCCGCCGCAGCGACATCGTGATCGTCGCCGTGCCGTGGGACGGCCACGCCAAGACCCTGGAGTCCCTGCGCGAGGAGCTCGTGGGCAAGCTCGTCGTGGACTGCGTCAACCCGCTCGGCTTCGACAAGAAGGGCGCCTACGCGCTCAAGCCCGAGGAGGGCTCCGCCGCCGAGCAGGCCGCCGCGCTCCTCCCGGACTCCCGCGTCGCCGCCGCCTTCCACCACCTCTCCGCCGTCCTCCTCCAGGACACCTCCCTGGAGGAGATCGACACGGACGTGATGGTCCTCGGTGAGGAGCGCGCCGACGTAGAGCTCGTCCAGGCCCTCGCCGGCCGCATCCCCGGCATGCGCGGCGTCTTCGCCGGCCGGCTGCGCAACGCCCACCAGGTCGAGTCGCTCGTCGCCAACCTGATCTCGGTCAACCGCCGCTACAAGGCCCACGCCGGGCTGCGCGTCACCGACATCTGAGCCGCTTCCGGGCAGCACGCCCGAGCCGGTCCGGGCCGGACGGCGGGCATGGGGGACACTGGACGGGCACAGCAGCCGTACCCGGACAGGAGCCGACCCCCATGCCCCGCCTCGCCCTCTTCGCCCTCGTGGTCTGCGCCCTGGCCGTCGCCGCGGCCGTCGTCTCCTTCGTCGAGGGCAGCTTCCTCGGCGTCGTCTGGATCCTGATCGCCGGCCTGTCCTCCAACATGGCCTGGTACTACCTCCGCCGCGCGAAGGTCGAGAAGGCCGCGAACGCCGAGGCCTAGACCCGCCCCGGAGGCCGGACCGGCCCCCGGGCGCTCACCGGCCCCCGGGCGCTCACCGGCCGCCGCCTCAGACCTGGCAGATCTCCGGCGCCTCCTGCCAGAAGCGGAACAGCTGCGAGCCGCAGTAGCGGGACAGCTCCGGCACCCCGAGCGAGCGCATCAGCGCGTCGATCGCGTCGAAGAAGCCGTCGTTGACCGCCGGCACGAACAGCAGCGCGATCACGATGAAGAAGCCGTACGGCGCGTACGGCTCGATCTGCCGCTTCACCTTGTACGACAGCCAGGGCTCGACGATCCCGTACCCGTCGAGGCCCGGCACCGGCAGCAGGTTCAGAAGCGCCGCGGTCACCTGGAGGAACGCCAGGAAGGCCAGCGCGAACTGGAACGCGAGCGGGACGCCGTCGAGCGCGTCCAGCCAGAACGGGGCCGTGCAGACGAGCGCGAACAGCACGTTCGCGAGCGGACCCGCCGCCGAGATCAGGCTGTGCTTCCAGCGGCCCTTGATCCGGCCCTGCTCGATGAAGACCGCGCCGCCCGGCAGACCGATCCCGCCCATGATCACGAACAGCACGGGCAGGACGACGCTGAGGACGGCGTGGGTGTACGCCAGCGGGTTCAGGGTCAGATAGCCCTTCGCCCCCACCGTGATGTCACCGCCGTGCAGGGCCGTACGGGCGTGCGCGTACTCGTGGAGACAGAGCGACACCACCCACGCCGAGGTCACGAAGAGGAAGATCGCCAGACCGGGCAGGGCGGCGAAGTCCGTCCACACCGCCCAGCCCGTGACGGCCATGACGGCGAGGATCGCCAGGAAGACGGGGCTGATCCGCCGCTCGTGGCGCCGGGTGGTGGCCGTGGTCATCGCTGAAGCTCCCAGGGGACGGAGGTGGCGTCGTTCGGTGCCTGATGTGCGGGAAACGTATCGGGTGACGGGGCGAGTTCCGGAGTCGGGGACCCTCTCACGGAGAATGGGCCCGTGCACTACTCCGTCCTCGGCCCGACCCTCGCCCGCACACCCGACGGCACCGACGTGGCCGTCGGCGGCCCCCGGGTCCGCGCCCTGCTCACCGTCCTCGCACTGCGGGCCGGCCGGACCGTGCCCGTACCGGACCTCGTCGACGAGGTGTGGCACGGCGACGAACCGCCCGCCGACGCCGTCGCCGCGCTCCAGGCCCTCGTCGGACGGCTCCGCAAGGCCCTCGGCCGGGACCGGATCGTCTCCGCCGAGGGCGGCTACCGGCTCGACGCCCGGCCCGAGGACGTGGACGCCCGCCGCTTCGAGCACCTGGCCGTCGAGGGCGTCGCCGCGCTCGGCGGCGGGGACCCGGCCCGTGCCGCCGCCCTCCTCGACGAGGCCCTCGGGCTCTGGCGCGGGCCCGCCCTCGCCGACCTGCCCGACCGGGACGCGGAGGCCCCCCGCTGGGAGGCCCGTCGCCTCGACGTCCGCCGGGCCAGGCTGGACGCCGCCCTCGGGCTCGGCGAGGCGCCCGCGGCCCTCCCCGAACTGACCGCCCTCTGCGCCGCCCACCCCCTGGACGAGACCCTGCAGGCGCTGCGGATCCGGGCCCTGCGGGACACCGGGCGCGCGGCCGAGGCCCTCGCCGCGTACGAGTCGGTCCGGCGCGCCCTCGCCAACCGCCTCGGCACGGACCCGTCACCGGCCCTGCGCGCCCTCCACGCGGAGCTGCTGACCCAGGGGCCCAGGGCGGAGCCGAGGCGCGGGCCGAAGCCCGAGCCGGACCGCGCGCCCGCCACCTCCCCCGGCAACCTGCGCGCCCGGCTCACCAGCTTCGTCGGCCGGGACGAGGAGATCGCCGCCCTCCGCAGGGACCTGAAGGACGCCCGGCTCGTCACCCTGCTCGGCCCCGGCGGCGCAGGGAAGACCCGGCTCTCGCAGGAGGCCGCCGAGCGCGGGGCCGCCGGCGGGGCCTGGCCGGACGGCGTCTGGGTCGCCGAACTCGCCCCCGTCACCGACCCCGAGGCCGTCCCCGAGGCGGTCCTCGCGGCCGTCGGCGCCCGCGAGACCGTCCTGCGGGGCGCGGGTGCCGAGGAGCTCCGGGCCGGCGACGACCCGCTCGGCCGGCTCGTCGAGCACTGCGCGGGCCGCCGGATGCTGGTGCTCCTCGACAACTGCGAGCACGTCGTGACCGCCGCCGCCGAACTGGCCGAGACCCTGCTCGCCCGCTGCCCGGGACTCCGGGTCCTCGCGACGAGCCGGGAGCCGCTGGGGGTGCCGGGTGAGCTGGTACGGCCGTTGGCCCCGCTGCCGGTGGGCACGGCGATGCGCCTGTTGGACGAGCGGGGCGCGGCGGCGCGGCCGGGGTTCACCGTGGGCGAGGACCCCGAGGCGGCGGAGGAGATCTGCCGCCGTCTCGACGGCCTGCCGCTGGCGATCGAACTGGCCGCGGCCCGGCTGCGGATGCTGACGTCGCGGCAGATCGCGGACCGGCTCGACGACCGGTTCCGGCTGCTGACGACGGGGGCCCGGACCGTGCTGCCGCGACAGCAGACGCTGCGGGCGGTGGTGGACTGGTCGTGGGACCTGCTCGACGGGGTGGAGCGCGCGGTGCTGCGACGGCTCGCGGTCTTCACGGGCGGCTGTGATCTGGCGGCGGCCGAGGCGGTCTGCACGGACGACGAGACCGGCGAGGCGCTCGACGTACTGGATCTGCTGGGGGCGCTCGTCGACAAGTCGCTCGTGGTGGCCGGCCCGGGGGACGAGGGGATGCGCTTCCGTCTCCTGGAGACCGTGGCGGAGTACGCGGGGGAGCGGCTCGACGAGGCCGGTGAACGGGCGGCGGTCGAGCGGCGCCATCTGACGTACTACCGCGAGCTGGCCCGCCGTACCGATCCCGAGCTGCGCGGATCGGGCCAGGTCGCCGCCATCGCCTGCTTCGGGCGCGAGTACGGCAACATCCGGACCGCCCTGCGCCGGGCCGTCGACGCCCACGAGGAGGACGAGGCCCTCGTCCTCGTCCACTCCCTGCTCTGGTACTGGCAGATGCGCGACCTGCGGACCGACGCCCTGCACTGGGCGAGGGCGGCCGCGGCCCTCGGACCCGACCCCTTCACCCCGCCCGCCGCCCCCGTCGTACCCCTGCACGAGCCGTGCACGGCGACGCCGCCGCCGCTCTCGGAGGAGCAGCGCTGGGAGGCCCGGCGCGGGGTACGGCTCGTCGAACTCCTCAACATGGACCACGACACCGGGCGGTGGACCCGCCCCGACGGGGTGCACCGGCTCCGTGAGATGACCGGCGTCTACACGCCGGGTCTGCCCCAGACCTGCCGGCTGCCCGGCTCCTTCGCCGTCTTCGCGGTCCTCATCATCGGAGAGGCGGGCCGACTGCGCGAGCTCCTCGACGCGACCGTCGACGCCTGCCGCCGCCACGGCTACACCTGGGAACTCGGCAACGCGCTCCAGATGCGCGCCAACATGTCCGCCAACCGGTCCGACATGGCCCGCGGCGCGAGCGTGGACGCCGACGAGAGCCTGGAGATCTTCGAACGGCTCGGCGACGCCTGGGGAGCGGCCGAGGCGCTGTCCTCCCGCGCGGAGTCCCGCGAGCGCCGGCTCGAGTTCGAGGGCGCGGCCGCGGACTACGTCGCCGCCATCGGCTACGCGGAACGGATCGGTGCCCAGTCGCAGATGGCGCTGCTGCGGGCCCGGTACGCCAGTGTCCTCGTCGAGACCGGGCGGTTGGAGGAGGGCGAGGCGATCCTCCGCGAGATCGTCGAGGGGGGCACCAGCCTGGGGCACGAACCGCTGCTCGGCGCCCGGCTGTTCCTCGGTCTCGCGCTCGGCCGCAGCGGGCGCTTCGACGAGGCCCGGGAGCAGCTGAACGAGCTGCGGAAGGAGTTCAGCTCCGAGACGCTCTCGCTCTTCGAGGGCTTCGCCATCGGCAGCCTGGGCTGGCTCGATGTGGTCGAGGAGCGGTACGCGTCCGGGTTCGCCCTGGTCAAGGAGGCGTACGAGCGCTCCATGGGCGATCTTTCGCTGATGGTGGCGCCGCAGATGCCCTCGGTGCACCTGGCCGTCGCGGCCTGGGCCCTCGTGGGTCTCGGCGGGCCGGTGGCGCGGATCGGCGGGGTGCTGCTCGGGGCGGCGGAGGGCCTGCGGCCGGCGGGGCACCTGTCGCTGTCGCTCGAAGTGGACAACCTGCGGCGGGCGACGGAGCTGGCCCGGTCCGTGCTCGGCGAGGACGCGTTCGGCGCGGCACACGCGGAAGGCGACGGCCTCTCCTTGGAAGAGGCCGCCGCCCTGCTCGGTCGCGCCGCCGACGCGATCAGTGAGCGCGCCGAGTCCTGAACCCCCGTGGTGGACTCAGGTCTTCTTGCGGAACTTGGTCACCGCCAGGGGCGCCGTGACGACCGTGATCACGAGGGCCCAGCCGAGGGTCATCCACACCGAGTGGGCGACCGGGCCGCCGTTGATCAGGTTGCGGGCGGCGTCGGCGAGGTTGGACAGCGGGTTGTAGTCGGTGAAGGTCTCGAGCCAGCCCGGCATCGAGGTCGTCGGGGCGAAGATCGAGGAGCCGAACTGCAGCGGCATCAGGACCAGCATCGCCATGCCCTGGACGGCCTGGGCGGTCTTCAGGGTCAGCCCGAGCAGGATGAAGATCCACATCAGTGATGCCCCGAAGACCATCGAGAGGCCGATGGCGGCGAAGAGGTGCAGCACCGAGGTGTGGATCTCCAGGCCGAGCAGGAAGCCCATGCTGAGCAGGATCGCGGTGGCGATCAGCATCCGGCCGACCTCGACGACGATCTTCGCGATGAGGACGGAGGACCGGGCGATCGGCATCGTCCGGAACCGGTCCATGACCCCCTTCTTGAAGTCGTCGTTGATGCCCACGCCGACGGCCATCGCGATGTTCATGCCCATCATCGCCATCAGGCCGGGCGTCACGTAGTTGACGTAGACGTCGTTGTTGCCCTTGCCGGCGATCGCGCCGCCGAAGACGTACACGAAGAGCAGGATGAAGATGATCGGCATCAGGACGGCGTCGAACATCGACTCCGGGTCCTGCTTGATCTGGAGCGCGTTGCGGCGGGCCAGCGCGCCGATGTGGCGGAGGTTGGCGCGGAGACCGATCCGGCCCTCGGCGACGGGCGCGCGCCGCGCGGCAGCCGGACTCGGGGATCCGACGGGGGACTTGGTGACCGTGGTCGTGCTCATGCGGCGACCTCCTCGTTGATCTCGTCGGAAACGCTGGTCTTCTGGCCGGTGATGGCCAGGAACACCTCGTCCAGGCTGGGCAGATGGGTGCCGATGTGCGCGATGCCGAAGCCGCGGGCGCCGAGCAGCGCCACGACGGCGGTCAGCTGCTGGTCGGTGAGGATCGGCACGTACAGCGCGCCCTCGTCGGGCACGACGGTCGATCCGGCGATCCCGTCGAGGCCGGTCTCGCGGAGCGCGGCGGCCATCGCGGGCAGGTGGCCAGGGTCCACCGGGCGGATCTTCAGGGTCCGGCCGCCGACCTTGGCCTTGAGCTCGTCGACGCCGCCCTGGGCGATGACCTTGCCCTTGTCGATGACGGTCAGCTCGTTCGCGAGCTGCTCCGCCTCCTCCATGTACTGGGTGGTGAGGAGGACGGTGACGCCCTCCGAGACCATCCGCTGGACCTCGTCCCACACCTCGTTGCGGGTGCGGGGGTCGAGACCGGTGGTCGGCTCGTCCAGGTAGAGGACGGCGGGCTGGCCGATCATCGAGGCGGCGAGGTCGAGCCGGCGCCGCATGCCGCCCGAGTAGTTCATGGCGGGCCGCTTGGCGGCGTCGGTGAGGGAGAAGCGCTCCAGCATCTCGTCGGCCCGGCGGCGGGCGTCGGCGCGGGAGAGGTCGAGCAGCCGCCCGATCATGTACAGGTTCTCCCAGCCGGACAGCTTCTCGTCGACCGAGGCGTACTGACCGGTGAGCCCTATGGTGCGGCGCAGCTGGCGGGGGTGCTTCACCACGTCGTACCCGGCGACGGTGGCGGTCCCGGCGTCCGGGACGAGGAGGGTGGAGAGGCAGCGGACGAGGGTGGTCTTCCCGGCGCCGTTCGGGCCGAGCACGCCGAGGACGGTGCCCTCCCGTACGTCCAGGTCGACCCCGTCGAGGGCCTTGGTGTCGCCGAAGTGCTTCACGAGGCCCCGGACCTCGACGGCGTTGGTGTGTGATCGCGTCATGGCCCCTACTAGACCAGGGGCCACCGACAATCCTCCGACAGACGACCGACAGCCCGCCGATGGGGGATGTCGGCGGGCTGTCGGGTGGTGCCGCAGTGGCTGTGTGGGCCTGTCGCGGAACTAGTGGAAGGTGTGCTCCTCGGCGGGGAACGCCCCGCCGCTGACGTCCTCGGCGAAGGCGCGCGCGGCGTCGCCGAGCGTCTCGCGGAGGTTGGCGTACTGCTTGGTGAAGCGCGGGACCTTGCCGCCCGTCAGACCGGCCATGTCGGTCCAGACGAGCACCTGGGCGTCGGTGCCGGCGCCCGCGCCGATCCCGATGGTCGGGATGTGCAGCGAGCGGGTGACCTCGGCGGCCAGCTCGGCCGGCACGAGCTCCAGGACGACCGCGAACGCGCCCGCGTCCTGCGCCGCCTTCGCGTCGCGGAGCAGCTTGTGCGCGGCCTCGTCGGAGCGGCCCTGCACCCGGTAGCCCATGGTGTTCACGGACTGCGGGGTGAGGCCCAGGTGGGACATGACGGGGATGCCGGCCTGGACGAGCAGCTCGGTCTGGGGCAGCGAGCGCTCGCCGCCCTCCAGCTTGATCGCACCGACGCCCGCGTCCTTGACCAGCCGGGTGGCGTTGCGCAGGGCCTGGACCGGCCCTTCCTGGTACGAACCGAAGGGGAGGTCGCCGACGACGAGGGCGCGCTTCGTGCCCCGGACGACGGCGGCGGAGAGCAGCGTCATCTCGTCCATCGTGACGGGCACGGTGGTGTCGTAGCCGAGGTGACAGTTGCCCATGGAGTCGCCGACGAGGATCACCGGGATGCCGGCCTCGTCGAAGACGGACGCGGTCATCGCGTCGTAGGCGGTGAGCATGGGCCACTTCTCGCCGCGGGTCTTGGCGGCGGCGATGTCGTGGACGGTGATGCGGCGCGTGCCCGTGCCGCCGTACAGCGCCTTGCTGCTGTCGGCGGGCGGTTTCTGGGCAGCCTGAAGCGTCATGGTGCACGGCTCCTTGTGTCATCTCGAGGCGCCCTGACGGCGTCCCCGGACCACATCCATGGTGGCACTTCGCCGGGCGGGCGGGGAAGTGGGCCGGAGTGGCGCTGTTCACACCGGCGCGCCGGAGCGGGCGCGCCGCGCGCCGTGACGGCGTTCACACGCCCGCAACGTAAAGGCTCGGTCAGGAATTTCGATACGAGACGGTCTCGTATCGAAATGCCTCTAGGGTGGTGGGCATGTCACAGCCGTCCTCCGCATCCGACGCACCCGCCGTGCCCCCCGGAGCCTCCGGACCCCGGGTCCCCGAAGCCGTCCACCGGCGCCGCTGGGCCGTCCTCGGCGTCCTGATGCTCAGCCTGCTGATCGTCGTCCTCGACAACTCGATCCTGAACGTCGCCGTCAAGACGATCGCCGCCCCCGCGCCCACCGGCATCGGCGCCACCCAGAGCGAGCTGGAGTGGGCGATCAACTCCTACACGCTCGTCTTCGCCGGGCTCCTCTTCACCTCCGGCCTGCTCGGCGACCGCCTCGGCCGCAAGAAGGTGCTGCTCTTCGGCATCACCGTCTTCGGCATCGGATCCGCTCTCGCCGCCCTCTCCGGCTCCCCGGGCGAGCTCATCGCCTTCCGGGCCGTCATGGGACTCGGCGCCGCCTTCGTCATGCCCGCGACGCTCGCCGTCCTCATGAACGTCTTCGAGCGCGAGGAGCAGCCCAAGGCCATCGGCATCTGGGCCGGCGGCGTCGGCCTCGCCATCGCGATCGGCCCGATCACCGGCGGCATCCTGCTCGAACACTTCTGGTGGGGATCGATCTTCCTCATCAACGTGCCCGTCGTGCTGATCGCCCTCGCCCTGATGACGTGGCTGGTTCCCGACTCGCGCGACCCCAGGCCCGGCCGGATCGACATCCCCGGCGTGCTGCTCTCCGTCGTCGGACTCGTCCTCCTCGTCTACGGGATCATCCGCGGCGGCGAACTGGCCGACTTCACCGACGTCACCGTCCTCGCCCCGGTCCTCGGCGGCCTCGCCGTCCTGGTCCTCTTCGTCCTCCACGAGCGGCGCAGCGACCACCCGGCGATCGACATGACCTACTTCAAGAGGCCCGCGTTCTCGGCCGCCGTCGCCGCGATCGCGCTCGTCTTCTTCGCCCTCATGGGCGTGACCTTCTTCTCCGCCTTCTACCTGCAGAGCGTCCGCGGGTACAGCGCCCTGCAGTCCGGGCTGCTCATCCTGCCGCTGGCCGTCGCCCAGATGGTGTTCGCGCCCCGCGCGCGGCTCGTCGTCGAACGCTTCGGCGCCAAGGCCGTCTGCACCGCCGGCATGCTGCTGGTCGCCCTCGGCCTCGCGGCCTTCGCCTTCTTCGACGCCTCGACCCCGGTCTGGGTCATGGAGGTCGTCTTCTTCGTCCAGGGCGCGGGAATGGCGCACATCATGCCGCCGGTCACGGTCGCGATCATGCAGGCGCTGCCGCGTGAGAAGGCGGGCTCCGGCTCGGCGATCAACAACACCTTCCGGCAGGTCGGCGGTGCGCTCGGCGTCGCCGTCCTCGGCTCGCTGCTCTCCTCCACGTACCGCGGCGAGATCGAGGGGCACCTCGGCGGGGTCCCGGAGGCCCTGCGTGCCACGGCGGGCGAGTCCGTCGAGGCGACGCTCGCGGTCGCCGAGAAGCTCGGCCCGGCGGGCCGAGACCTGGTGGCCCCGGCGTACGACGCCTTCCTGGACGCCATGCACGTCACCGCGCTCGCCTCGGCGGTGATCGGCCTGATCGGCGCGGTGGTGGTCGCGGTCTTCCTGCCGGGCCGTACGCCGACGGGCACCGCGGGCGTCCCCGGCCAAGGCGCCGCCGGACCGGGCGTTCCCGGACCGGGTGCCGCCGGACCGGGTGCCCCCGGCCGAGGTGCCGCGGGACCGGGCGTCCCCGGCCAGGGCGTCCCCGGACCGGGCGGGACGGGTCCGGGCGAGGCGGGACCGGGCGCCGCGGCGCCCGGAACCGGCCCCGAGGATGACGCCCGGCGGGGCTCGGTGCCGGGCCCGGCCTCCGAGGCGGGAGAATCGGCCCGACGGTAGGACACCGGGTGCCGAAGGCGCCGGTGGTGTCCGAGGGTCCGAACGAGAGGTGGAGCGCACGTGTCGCGGCAGGACGGCGGGACCCCGGGAACCCCGGAAACCCACGACGACGGGACCGCGAACGGCGCCGCCACCGGTGCCGCGCCCGGCGCCCGGCGGGGCCGGCCCCGGAGCGAGGGCGTCGAGCGGGCCGTCTTCGACGCGGTCGTCGGGCTCCTGGACGAGGGCGTCCCGCTCGCCGAGCTGTCCATCGAGCGGATCGCCCGCACCGCCGGCGTCGGCAAGGCCACCATCTACCGCCGCTGGACCGGCAAGGAGGAGCTGTTCGTCGAGCTGCTCCGCTCCGTGGAACCCCCGGACCCGGTGCTCTCCGGCACCTCGGTCCGGGGCGACCTGGTCGTCCTCCTGGAGTCGCTGCGCGAACGCGGCGTCGCCAAGCGGACCTCCAGCCTGCTCCACAACGTGTTCGCGCAGATGCAGCTGTACCCCCGGCTGTGGGAGGTCTACCACCACACCGTCATCGAACCGCGCCGCCGCCTCAGTCTGGACACCGTCCGGCGCGGGATGGAGCAGGGGGAGATCCGCGACGACCTCGACATCGAGTTCGTCACCGACCTCCTCACGGGCCCGCTGCTCCTGCGCACCGTCATCCGCCCCGGCGCCTCCCTGGAACCCGGCCTCGCCGAGCGGGTCGTCGACACCGTGATGGAGGGCCTGCGGCCCCGGGACTGACCACCGCCCGGGACGGCAAGTCCGGACCCGGCCGAATGTGCGCGTTCTGTCACAGCCCGCCCCAGGGTGCCACCTGCAGGAACCCGCCACGCCCCGGCTGTCGTCCCACCGGACGTACGACGACCCCGTCATCCCCTAGTGTCGACGTCGGGTCACGGAGCAAGACAGCTATACGGCAAGACGGCACGGCAGCAAGGCAGTGAGGACGGGCGATGGCGCGGGTGGACATGACGGAGACCGAGCAGGGCGGCGCGGGGAACGGGCCGACGACCTCCTCCCGCTTCCGGACCGCCCTCGGCGGACTCCGCCGCGACCCCGGGATCTGGCGCCGCGGCATCCTGCTCGCGCTCTTCGCGGTGGCCCTCACCCTGCTGATGGTCCTCCACGCCGACATCCCCAACCGGATCGGCAACCTCGGCAGCCTCACCGAGACCTTCCTGCCCTGGCTCGGCCTCTTCGTCCCCCTCCTCCTCGTCCTCGCCCTGCTGCGCCGCTCCGCCACCGCACTGATCGCCCTGGTGCTGCCGGCCGTGGTGTGGCTGAACCTGTTCGGCGGCCTCGTCGCCGACAAGTCCGTGGCCGGCGGCGACCTGACCGTCGCGACCCACAACGTGAACGCCGACAACCCGGACCCCGCCGGCACCGCCGAGCAGCTCGCCGCGTCCGGCGCCGACGTCCTCGCCCTGGAGGAACTGAAGGGCGACATGGTCCCGGCGTACGAGAAGGGCCTCGCGAAGGCCTACCCGTACCACTCCGTCCAGGGCACCGTCGGGCTCTGGAGCAAGCTGCCCCTGCGCGACCCGCAGCCCGTCGACATCCGGATGGGCTGGACCCGCGCCATGCGCGCCGACGTCGTGACCCCCCAGGGCGAGATCGCCGTGTACGTCGCCCACCTGCCGTCCGTCCGGGTCAAGCTGAACGCGGGCTTCACCGCCAACCAGCGCGACGACAGCGCGAACGCCCTCGGCGAGGCCATCTCCCGCGACCGCCACGAGCGGATCGTCCTCCTCGGCGACCTCAACGGCACCATGAACGACCGCGCGCTCAACGGCATCACCTCCCAGCTCCGCTCCACCCAGGGCGCGGCGGGCGACGGCTTCGGCTTCAGCTGGCCCGCCTCGTTCCCGATGGCCCGTATCGACCAGATCCTGGTCAAGGGCGTCGAGCCGATGTCGTCCTGGGCCCTCCCGGAGACGAAGAGCGACCACCTTCCGGTCGCGGCCCGCGTGAAGTTCTGACGACGTGCGGCCCGCGTCCCGCGCCGACGGCGCGGGCGCCACGCGGCAGACGCGTGTGTCACGTAGCACACGGGTCGAAACCTCCTCTTCACTCCCCGGAAGCCGTCGGGAAGAAAACATCTGAGAGCCTTTGTTCCGTTGAAGAACTATCTTCCGGAAAGGCCCTCCCCATGCCCCTGGCGCTGCTCGCGCTCGCCGTCTCCGCCTTCGGCATCGGCACCACCGAATTCGTGATGATGGGCCTGCTCCCGCAGGTCGCCGACGACCTCGGCACCTCCGTCCCCACCGCCGGGTACCTCGTCTCGGCGTACGCGATCGGCGTCGTCCTCGGCGCCCCGCTCCTCACCGCCCTCGGCTCCCGCGTCCCGCGCAAGCGGATGCTGCTCCTGCTCATGGCCCTCTTCACCGTCGGCAACCTGGCCTCCGCGCTCGCCCCCGGCTTCGGCTGGCTGATCGCCGGCCGGGTGCTCGCCGGGCTCCCGCACGGCGCGTTCTTCGGGCTCGGCGCGGTCGTCGCCGCCCGGCTCGTGCGCGAGGGCCGCCAGGCACGGGCGGTGGCCACCATGTTCCTCGGCCTGACCGTCGCCAACATCCTCGGCGTACCCGCCGCGACCCTGCTCGGACAGCACCTCGGCTGGCGGGCCACCTTCCTCGTCGTCTCCGTCATCGGCCTGCTCGCCATGGCCGCGCTCGCCCGTCTCGTGCCGCACGTCCCCGTGGACGAGCGGCAGAGCCTGGGCCGCGAGGTGCGCGCGCTCCGCCGCCCGCAGGTGCTGCTCGGTCTGCTCACCGCCGTCTTCGGCTTCGCGGGGGTCTTCGCCGTCTACTCCTACCTCGCCTCGATGACCACCGAGGTGATGGGCTTCGGCGACTCGACCGTCACCGTCGTCCTCGCCCTCTTCGGCCTCGGCATGACCGGCGGGGCGCTCGCCGCCGGCCCGCTGACCGACCGGGCGCTCCGCCCGACGCTGTACGGCTCGCTCGCCGCCCTCGTCCTCGCCCTGGTCGCCTTCCGCTTCACGATCCATGTGCCCTGGCTGGCCCTGGTCACGGTCGTGGTGCTCGGCGCCGTCGGCTTCATGACCACCACCCCGCTCCAGATGCTGGTCATGAACAAGGCCAAGGACGCCCCGACGCTCGCCTCCGCCTCCAACCACTCCGCCTTCAACCTCGCCAACGCCGGCGGCGCCTGGGCGGGCGGCGCCGCTGTCGCCGCCGGCTGGGGCTGGACCTCGCCGACCCTGGTCGGCGCGGTCCTCACGGTGGTGGGCCTGGCGATCGCGGCGGTGGCGGGCCTCCTCGACCGCGACCGGGGTACGACGGAGGGGGCCTCGCGCGTCGTCGCGCAGAGCCCCCTCGCCGAAGCTTCCCCCGCTGCCGGGCAGCAGGTCAGCTCGTCGTCTCCCGCCAGCGGTTCGTGATCGGCAGGCGCCGGTCCTTGCCGAAGCCCTTCGCCGAGATCTTGGTGCCCGGCGGGTACTGGCGCCGCTTGTACTCCGCCGTGTCCACCATCCGCAGCGTCCTCGTGACCAGCTCCTCGTCGAAGCCGGCGGCCACGATCTCGTCCCGGCCCCGGTCCTGGTCCACGTACAGGGCGAGGACCGCGTCCAGGGTGTCGTAGTCCGGCAGCGAGTCCGTGTCGACCTGCCCCGGGCGCAGCTCCGCGCTCGGCGGCTTGCTGATCGAGCTCTCCGGGATCGGCGGGGTCTGGCCGCGCTCCTCGGCCGCCCGGTTGCGCCAGCGCGCCAGCCGGAACACGGTCGACTTGTAGACGTCCTTGATGGGCCCGAACGCGCCGACGGAGTCGCCGTACAGCGTCGAGTAGCCCACCGCCAGCTCGGACTTGTTGCCCGGGGCGAGGACGATGTGGCCCTCCTGGTTGGAGAGCGCCATCAGGGTCGTTCCCCGCAGCCGCGACTGGAGGTTCTCCTCGGCGAGGCCGGTGAGGCCGAGCGCGCCCATGTACGCGTCGAACATCGGCTCGATCGACACCGTGCGGTAGTGGAGCCCGGTGCGGCGGGCCAGCTCGGCGGCGTCGCCGCGCGAGTGGTCGGAGGAGTACTTCGAGGGCATCGACACCCCGTACACGTTCTCCGAGCCGAGCGCGTCGCAGGCGATGGCGGCGACGAGCGCCGAGTCGATGCCCCCGGAGAGGCCGACGATCACCGAGCGGAAACCGTTCTTCGCGACATACGCCCGGACACCGATGACCAGCGCCGAGTACACCTCCTCGATGTCGTCCAGCCGGTGCGCGTAACCGCCCGTCAGCTCCGGCTCGTACGCCGGCAGAGGCTCCTCCGAGAGCACCACGCGGTCGATCGTCAGCCCGTCGTTCACCAGGCCCTCCGGCGCCTCGGCCTCGGCCGCCGGCAGCTCCAGGTCCAGGATCACGCTGCCCTCGACGAACTGCGGGGCCCGCGCGATCACTTCGCCGTCCGCGTCCACCACGATCGAGTCGCCGTCGAAGACCAGCTCGTCCTGACCGCCCGTGCTCGCCAGATACGCGGTCACGCACCCGGCCTCCCGGGCCCGCCTGCGGACCAGTTCGAGGCGCGTGTCGTCCTTGTCCCGCTCGTACGGCGAGGCGTTGACCGACAGCAGGAGCCCCGCCCCCGCGTGACGCGCCGCCGGGACCCGGCCGCCCTCCTGCCACAGGTCCTCGCAGATCGCCAGGGCCACGTCGACCCCGTGGACCGTGACGACCGGCAGGGTGTCGCCCTGGACGAAGTAGCGGTACTCGTCGAAGACGCCGTAGTTCGGCAGGTGGTGCTTGGCGAAGCGCAGCACCACCTCACCCCGGTGCAGCACGGCGGCGGCGTTCTCCGGCGAACCGGCCGGCCGGCCCAGCTTCGGCTCCGCCCGCTCGGAGCGGTCCAGGTAGCCGACGACGACCGCCACCTCCCCGAAGCCCTCGTCCGCGAGCCGGCGGGCGAGACCGCGCAGGGCCGTCCGCGAGGCCTCGACGAACGAGGAGCGCAGCGCGAGGTCCTCGACGGGGTATCCGGTCAGCGCCATCTCGGGGAACGCGACGAGATGCGCGCCCTGTCCGGCGGCGTGCCGGGTCCAGTGCACGATCGCCTCGGCGTTCCCGGCGATGTCTCCGACGGTCGAGTCGATCTGATTCAGGGCGAGGCGTAGTTGAGGCACCCGGCCAGTGTAATCGTCAGACCGACGCGATGTCCTGGGAAACGGGCCGTGACCCGTCCCTCCCACCCGGCGTGCGGCTCTGCCGCGCCCGATCGATCATGGCTTCCATGGCTCCCATGACGATCACTGACGCCCCGACAGAACCGGGCCCGATCCACCCCGGGCACCGGCAACCCTCCGGAACGCCGTAGCGTCAGACCCACTATGCCCGGAAACGTGACGCGAGCCTCGGCCGCCCTGCTGGCCCTCGGCGCGCTCGCGTACACCGCGTGGGTCCTCGAAGCCGTCCTGCGGACCGGGCTCGACCCGGTCCGGACGTACGTCTCCGAAATGGCGGCGTCCGACCAGCCGTTCGGCACCTTCTTCCGGGCGACCGACCTGGTGTCGGGGGCGCTGGTCCTGGCGGGGGCGGTGCTGGGCTGGGCGTGGACGCGGCGCCCGGGGCCGACGCGCCCGGGGCCGACGCGCCAGGAGCCGACGCGCCCGGGGCCGACGCGCCCGGAGCCGCCGCGCCAGGAGCCGACGCGCCAGGGGCCGAGGGGGCCCGGTCCCACGGGGACGCCGGAGGCAGGCCGGGCGGGGCCGCCGATGGCTGGTCCGACGGCTGGTCCCATAGACGGTCCGATGGCTGGTCCGAGGGACGGTCCGACGGCTGGTCCGACGGCCGGTCCGATGGCCGGCCCCACGGCCGGCCGGGCGGGGCCCCGGGGGTCAGGCCGGACCGGTGAACCATGGGCCCCGAAAGCCCGCCACGCGGCGGAGGGGCACCCGCGGGACTCGGCGGTCGGGCGGCCGGGCGTCCTGGCGGCCCGGCGGCCGGGCGCCCCCGGGGCCGGCCGGGCGCGGCGGATCCGTGAGCCCTGGGTGGTCCTCGGGTGGGGCGCGCTCGCGCTCTTCGGCGCCGCCACGATCGCCGACTCCCGCCTCCCGCTCAGCTGCGCCGCGACCGTCGACCCCGCGTGCGCCGCGCGCGAGACCGCCGGGCTCGTGCCCGCCACCCATACGGCCCATGCCGTCAGTTCCGGTCTCGCCATGACCGGCGCCCTCGTCGCCCTCGTCGCCCTGACCGTGGCCGCCCGCCGGTACGGCCGGTGGCGGCCCCTCGCCCGTACCGGCCCGGCCGTCGTCGCCCTGGAGGTCGGCGCCACCGTCTGGACCCTCGCCGCCGTCGCCGCCTTCGAGGCGGGGAAGGGCGCCTGGGCGCTCGGCGTCGGCCAGCGGCTCCAGGTGCTCCTGGTGGCGGTGTGGCTCGCCGTCCTGGCGTACTCCCTCGCGACGTCCCGGACCACCACGGAGGAGGAACGATGACCGGACAGCCGGCCTTCGTACGGGTCGACGGCGTCGCCCACCACGTCGTCGTCGAGGGCTCGGGACCGCTCTGCGTCCTGAGCGCGGGGCTCGGAATGAGCTGGTTCGACTGGGACCCGGTCGTCCCGCTCCTCGCCCGGCACCGTACGGTCGTCCGCTTCGACCGCCCCGGACACGGCCTCTCCCAGCCCGCCGCCGGCCCGCCCACCGCCGCGGGCGAGGCCCACCGGATCGCCGCGCTCCTCGACGCGCTGGGGCTCCCCGGCCCCGCCACCGTCGTCGGTCACTCGATCGCCGGATTCCACGCCGAGGCCTTCGCCCGCCTCCACCCGGACCGGACCGCCGCGCTCGTGCTCGTGGACTCGTCGGTGGAGGAGCACCCCCGGGTGAGCACGTCCCCGGGGTCCGTCGCCCGGGTCCTCGGCGCCGTCCTGTCCGCCGCCGGACTCCCGGCGGCCCTCGGCCCCGCGGCGCGCCGCGCGGCCGTGCGCCACGACCCGGCCCCCACCGCCCTCGTCCACCGCGTGTACCGCACCTCGCGCGTCCTGCGCGGCACCCTCTGGGAGAACGCCCACTACGGAGCCGTCGCGGCCGAACTCCTCGTCCTGCGCGGCGCGCACCCGCTGCCGCCCGGCCTCCCCGTCACCGTCCTCGCCGCCCCCGACGGCTCGGCCCGCTGGGAACGGCGTCAACGCGCGCTGGCCCGACGGCTCGGCGCCCGCTACGAGGCGGCCGTGCCGTCGGGCCATCTGGTCATGAAGGACCGCCCGGAAGCGGTCGCCACCGTGATCCTGCGATCCGTCCCGGGGTCCGGTCAGGAAGGCGCGTCGGGGCCTCAAGGAGGCGCGCAACCGCTTCAGGAAGGCGCGCAACCGCCTCAGGAAGGCGCGTAGACGCTCTCGCAGAACCCCTTGAGCTGCTCGTCCGACAGGTGCTGGGCCAGATCGGCCTCACTGATCATGCCGACGAGCCGCTTCTCCTCGATGACCGGCAGCCGCCGGATCTGGTGGCCCTGCATCTCCTCCAGGACGGCGCCCACGTCCGCGCCCGACTCGACCCAGCGGGGGGTGCCCTTGGACATCTCGCCGCAGGTGATCTTCGAGGGGTCGTGGCCCATGGCCACACAGCCGACCACGATGTCGCGGTCCGTGATGATGCCGCAGAGCCGTTCGTTCTCGTCGGCGATGGGCAGCGCGCCGACGTTCAGGTTGCGCATCAGCTGCGCGGCACGGTCGAGCGTCTCGTGAGCCGGGATCCACTGGGCCCCGGGGTGCATGATGTCCTTCGCCGTGGTCATGGGGTGCGTACCTTTCGTCGGACGTGGTCACACGTACGTCCCCGAGCCCCATCCATTGTCGGCGCACCGCCCGACCGCCGCGACTTGTCGGCGTACGACAGGGCCCCCGCGACCGCGGAGGGTCACGGGGGCCGACCGGTCATCGGACCGGGCCGTCAGGCACCACGCTTCTTGAGCATGTCGGCCATCAGCAGCATCTCGGACTTCTGGGCGTCGACCATGCCCTGCGCGAGACCGCGCTCGATCTCCACCGAGCACTTCTGGACGCAGCCCTCGGCCATGTGGACCCCGCCCCTGTGGTGCTCGGTCATGAGCTTCAGGTACAGGATCTCCGCCTCGCGGCCGTCGGCCCGGCGCAACTCGTCGAGCTGGGCGTTGGTCGCCATGCCGGGCATGAGCGCCCCGTCGAGCGGACCGGTGTCGCCGGAGCCGCCCATGCCCATCCAGGTCATCGGCTCGACGCCGGACTCGATCTTGGGCAGCCCCCACAGGTCGAGCCAGCCGAGCATCATGCCGCGCTGGTTGGCCTGCGTGTTGGCGATGTCGTACGCGAGACGGCGCACCTCCTCGTCCTGGGTGCGGTCCCGGACGATGAACGACATCTCGACGGCCTGCTGGTGGTGGACGGCCATGTCCCGGGCGAAGCCGGCGTCCGCGGAGAGCGAGGAGGGCGTACGCGGCGCCTCCTCGCGCTCGGCGGAGGCGACGGTGACGGCGCCCCCGGCGAACAGCAGGGCGAGCGCGACGGCGGTGATCGCCGCCCACTGCGTCCGGTTCGGCCGCCGGGCCGGGGGCGTCAGGAGGTCGTCGCCGTCGTCCTCGCCGATCCGGCTCACTGGCCGATCCCGCCCGTGCAGGCGGCGCCCGGCTCGGGGGTCTGCAGGCCCTGGACGTACTTGGTGAAGAAGGCGTCGATGCGCGGGTCGCTCGCGTTGTCCACGGTGACCTGCTTGCCCCAGGCGGACAGCATGATGGCGCCGGCCTGGTCGTCCACCGGGCTCATCAGCGTGTACTTGGTCTTGCCGACCTTGTCCTCGAGCTTCTTCACGTCGTCGGCCGCGGCCTTCTTGCTGTACGTCACCCAGACGGCGCCGTGCTCGAGGGAGTGCACGGCGTTCACCTCGGCGACGGCCTTCTTGTAGACGACGCCGTCGCAGTTCATCCAGACCGGGTGGTGGTCACCGCCGACCGGCGGCTTCATCTCGTACTTCACGGCCGTCTCGACGTGGTTGCGGCCGAGCTTCTTGGCGTCCCAGGACTTCTCGGCGGCGATGGGGGCCTTCGCGGCCGCGTCCTTCTTGTCCTGCTCGTCGGACTTCTTCATCAGCACGAAGGTGCCGAAGCCGACGAGGCCGAGGACGACGACGCCCGAGATGCCGATCGTGACGAGGCGGTTGCGGCGCTCACGGGCCTGCTCGGCGCGGCGCATCTCCTCTATTCGGGCGCGGCGGTCGGCGTTGGCGGAGCTCTTGGCGGCCATGGTGATGTCGTCCTTCTTCAGGGATGGGGGTGGAGTTCGGGGGTGGACGGAGCGGGGCGGGACGCCCGCCGCCGCTATGTCCGAAGAACTTGAAGGACGTGCAGATCCGGCGCGCGCGGCCGGACGCCGGAACGGCGCGCGGCGCCGTCACCGGACGGCGGCTCGAAGCGCGGGAGCCCGTCGGCCGCGTGCAGCGGCGGATCGAGCGGGGGCGCGCTGAGCACCGCGGGGGAGAGCGAGGGGAAGAGGGAGCAGCCGCCGCGGTCGTACGGGCAGATGTACTCGACGACGGTGCCGGTGACCGTGGGGGCGGCCGTGGTGCCGGTGGCCGTGGGCCCGCTCGCGGTCCTCGGTCCGGTGCCCGTGTGATGGTTATCGGGACCGGGTCCGGCGCCCAGACAGAAGAAGAGCGCGGCGAGGAGCGTCGCCACGGCACTCACCAGTGCCATGGGACGCGCGTGCTGGGACGGGCGTACGAGCCGTGTGGCCCCCATGGGCGGAGATCGTAGTGGGCGCGGGGGCTCTGTGGGCCGAACGGGGTACCACTCGGTACCGACGGGTGGGCGGCCGAGGGGAGAACGGGCACCCGGACGCCGCCCTTCCCGCGTTACCTGAGTCACACCCGAGCAGGCACTATGGGTGTGCAACGTGCGCGAAACCATGTGGTGGGATGCTCAGGTGCCCCCCGATGTGCTCTGAGGCGGTGGGAGCAGGCGGCCTGACCAGCGAGGATGGGTGTGGAAATGGACAAGCAGCAGGAATTCGTGCTCCGTACGCTCGAGGAGCGCGACATCCGCTTCGTACGTCTCTGGTTCACCGACGTGCTGGGCTTCCTCAAGTCGGTGGCCGTGGCGCCCGCCGAGCTCGAGCAGGCCTTCGACGAGGGCATCGGCTTCGACGGCTCCGCGATCGAGGGCTTCGCACGCGTATACGAGTCGGACATGATCGCCAAGCCGGATCCGGGGACGTTCCAGATCCTGCCGTGGCGCGCCGAGGCGCCGGGGACGGCGCGGATGTTCTGCGACATCCTGATGCCGGACGGATCGCCGTCCTTCGCGGACCCGCGGTACGTCCTGAAGCGGGCGCTGGCCAAGACCTCGGACCTGGGCTTCACCTTCTACACCCACCCCGAGATCGAGTTCTTCCTCCTCAAGGACAAGCCGCTCGACGGCACCCGCCCCACCCCGGCGGACAACTCGGGGTACTTCGACCACACCCCGCAGAACGTGGGCATGGACTTCCGCCGTCAGGCGATCACGATGCTCGAATCGATGGGCATCTCGGTGGAGTTCAGCCACCACGAGGGCGCCCCGGGCCAGCAGGAGATCGACCTCCGCTACGCGGACGCCCTCTCCACGGCGGACAACATCATGACCTTCCGTCTGGTGATGAAGCAGGTGGCGCTGGAGCAGGGCGTGCAGGCCACGTTCATGCCGAAGCCGTTCTCGGACTACCCGGGCTCGGGCATGCACACCCATCTGTCCCTCTTCGAGGGCGACCGGAACGCGTTCTACGAGTCGGGCGCCGAGTACCAACTGTCCAAGGTCGGCCGCTCGTTCATCGCGGGCCTGCTGAAGCACGCGGGCGAGATCTCCGCCGTGACGAACCAGTGGGTCAACTCGTACAAGCGCATCTGGGGCGGCTCGTCCCGCACGGCGGGCTCGGGCGGCGAGGCCCCCTCGTACATCTGCTGGGGCCACAACAACCGCTCGGCCCTGATCCGCGTCCCCATGTACAAGCCGGGCAAGACGGGCTCCTCCCGCGTCGAGGTCCGCTCCATCGACTCGGGCGCGAACCCCTACCTGACGTACGCGGTCCTCCTGGCCGCCGGCCTCAAGGGCATCGAGGAGGGCTACGAACTCCCGGCCGGCGCCGACGACGACGTCTGGGCCCTCTCGGACGCGGAACGCCGGGCGATGGGCATCGAACCGCTCCCGCAGAACCTGGGAGAGGCGATCGCCCTGATGGAGAAGAGCGAACTGGTGGCGGAGACGCTGGGCGAGCACGTCTTCGACTTCTTCCTCCGCAACAAGAAGCAGGAGTGGGAGGAGTACCGCTCCGAGGTCACCGCCTTCGAACTCCGCAAGAACCTGCCGGTGCTGTAGCCGAAGGGCAGAACGGGCACAGCCCGGAACCGGCGATCAGGGCCGACGGTGGCGAACCGTCGGCCCTGAGTCGTGCCATGCGGCATGGGCCGTCTCCGGGCCGCCGGACGTGGAACCAGAGGTCTCGTTCGCCTTCACCCGGTTGGTCACGTGCAGCCATTCGGTGATGTCCGCCTCGCGGTAGCGCATGCCGATGCCGTAGCGGTCGCGAACCCGTGCAAGGTGGCGGCATCCTCACGAGGGAGAGCGCATGGATCAGGAGACGCCGCCGAGTACGGGTGCGCCGGATGGAGAGGGCCGTCCCGACCAGACCCGCGGTGGCCGTCTGCAGCGCTGGCAGACACTGCTGGCCGCCGTGGTCACCGCGGCGGCAGCGGTGATCGGCGTCCTGCTCACGAGGGGGTCCGATGACTCGGAACCGCCGCGCGTCGAGCCCACCGACGAGATCCGGCAGGAGGCATACATCACCAAGGTGCGGTCCGGACCGCATCCGAACCTGCCCTCGCCGGCCGTGGCGTGGCATCTTGAGGGGACGTTCAAGAACCTCGAGCCCGGAACCGCCGTAGTCGGTCTCCTGGGGCCTGAGATGGCTGCCGGCAACGGGAAACGGTGGGTGGTCGCCAACGCCGTCCTGAACAGAAGCCGCGGCACCTGGACGGTGGATCTCCGGCTGCGGCGTCCGGCGAAGAGCATCGCGTACCAAGTCGGTACGGCCTCGGAGGAGCTGTGGAAGGAGTGCACTGCCGAGACGGAATGCCTCGCCGGCCCCCGCGAGAGCAGCCCGACGGAGCAGGACCTCACCCCCTCGCCCGAGCCCGAGTCGTCGGGGGAGGATGCCCATACCGCCGAACCCCCGCCCCCGGCCGAGCCATCGGGGGAGGGCGACGGGGGAGAACTGGAAACCCCGGTGGACGGCCTCACTCCCACGACGCCCCTCACCGACACCAAGACGGGCCAGGAGTACTCATCCGCCCCTCCCGGCCAGGACTGACTGAATCGCCGTCCCCGGGCGTCAGAGAGAGAGGCCCTAGGCGGCCGCGTCGATTCCGCCGAATCCTCGGACCACGCGGCCGGCCGTTCACGGGTGGTTAATCCGTTGCCCGGGGCGGTGTGTCCGTTCAGACTGCCCCGGTGAAGATCGAATCCGTCGCCACCGAGCGGCTCCTGCTCCAGCCCCTGACCGTCGCCGAGGCCGAGCGCGTCATCGCCCGGGAGGCCGGGGCGGGGGATCTTTGGGGAGAGGGGTATCCCGGTGACGGGGACGTCCGCTCGGCCACCGGGTTTCTGCGGGGGGTCGCCGAGCGGGGCGACCCGGGAGTGTTCCGGCCGTACGCGATACGGATCGCGGAGAGCGGCGTCACCGTCGGGGGGATCGGGTTCCACGGGCCGCCCGACGAGATCGGGGTCGTCACCGTGGGGTACGGGCTGGTGCCCGCCGCCCGCGGCAACGGGTACGCCTCCGAGGCGCTGCGGGCGCTCCTCGAGATCGCCCGCCGGGCCGGTGTCTCCGGGGCGAAGGGCGACGCCGACCTGGACAATCCGGCGTCCCACCGGGTCATGGAGGCCGCCGGGATGCCGTGCGTCGCGGAGGACGAGCAGCTCCGCCACTTCTACCGGGGGTTCTAGGGGGTTCTAGGTGTGACGGGCCGTCCGCGCTAGCGTCGGGTTCCATGCCGGAACCCCGTCCCCGCGTCTGGTACGCCGCCTACGGCTCCAACATGCATGCCGACCGCCTCGGCTGCTATCTCGCCGGCGGCCGCCCGGCCGGGGGCACGCGGGAGTTCCCCGGGTGCCGGGACCCGCGGAGCCCCGACCGGTCCGTGGCCGTCGAGCTGGACGGGCAGGTGTACTTCGCGACCGAGTCGGCCGTGTGGACCGGGGGCCGGGCGTTCTACGACCCCGATGCGGACGGCACCGCGTGGGGTGTCGCGCACCTGCTGACCGCCGGGCAGTTCTCCGACATCGCCGCACAGGAGATGTACCGGGAGCCCGGCACCGACCTCGATCTGGCCGAGGCCCTCGCCACCGGCCGCTGCGCGCTCGGTCCCGGCCGGTACGAGACCCTCGTCTGCCCGGGTCGCATCGACGGCATCCCCGTGCTGACCCTCACCGCGCCCTGGCCGATGCCGCCGGCGGACGGGCTCCGTCCGCCCTCCGCCGCCTATCTGCGGCACCTCGCGGCCGGGCTCCACGAGGCCGGGGCGTGGCGGCCCGCCGAAGTAGCCGACTACCTCGCCTCCCGGCCCGGCGCGGCGGGGCACTGGACGCCGCAGGACGTGGCCGCCTTCAGCGTTCCGAGAGCTCCGACGGCGCCTCCTGGACCATCCAGCCGTTTCCGTCCGGGTCCTCGAAGGTCATGAAGGCGTTCCACGTGCCGCCCTTGCCGTCCTCCCAGCCCTTCTCGCCCACGTGCCGGATCGCCGAGACCTCGACCCCGCGCCCGACGAACTCCGCCCGGGCCGCCTCGATGTCCGTCACGCAGAACTGCAGGCCCTGGAGGGTGCCCGGGGCCATCTCCTTCGTGCCCGGCATCGGCGGCATCCCGCTCAGCAGCGCGAGCGAACAGCGCGAGCCCGGCGGCGTCAGCTGGACGACGCGGACGCCGGGCGCCACCGCGTCGTCCAGGTCGACGGCGAATCCGCACTTCTCGGCGTAGAACTCCTTCGCCCGGTCCATGTCGGTGACGGGGACCGGGACGACTTCCAGTGTCCAGTTCACAGGGGTTCTCCTCAGAAACGCCAGCGGGTCTGTCCGAAGGGGTCGCCCTTGGTGAAGCCGAAGGCCGTGCGAGGCGCGACCGCGAACACCAGGGCCGTACCACCGTCCCCCCGGAACGCCCCGTCGCGCACCTCGAAACGCCAGTCCTCGCCGTACTTCTCCACCCACGCCCCGGCGAGCGCCGCGAGCCGGTCCTCGTCCGTCACCCGCGCCGCCTCGCCCTCGACCACGAGGTCGAGGCCCTCGCCGAGCGCGGGCGCGCCCGTGGTCAGGACCACGGAGGCGTTGGTCTCCAGGTTGCGGGCCTTGCGCTCGTCCGGGCCGGTGCAGAAGTGGAGCGCGCCCTCCGACCAGACGGCGATCAACGGGGTCACATGGGGGCGGCCGTCGGGACGCACGGTCGTCAGCCAGAAGACCTCGGCCGCCGCGAGCCGCGCCTCGGCCTCGGACCAGGGGACCGGGCCCGCCTTGTCGTCGCTGTACCGGGGATCGAGGACCGTCTGCGGGGTCTGCGGGGTCTGCGGGGTCTGCGGGGCCTGCGGGTTCATCGCCGTTCCCTTCGTCGCCTGTGCCGCCGCGCGCGGTTCGGCGCGTGTGCACAGGTAACGACCGGACCGGCCGGCGAAACTCATCGGCCCGCCGGGGGGACCCTGGCTCATTCGCCCGCCCGGCTCATTCGCCCGCCGCGGCTCCCGGCCCCGCCGCGGCTCCCGGCCCGGCCGGGACCCCCGGTCCCGTCGGCGTCCAGTGCAGACGGCCGTCCAGGCCGATCGTCGCCACCCCGTCCTTCCCCGCGTCCGGCGCCCCCGCGAACAGGAACTTCTCCAGCTTCCACGCCGGTCCCGCCGCCCCCGTCCTGCCGTGCGGCGCCGTCGCGAGGAAGCCGGTGCGGGACCGGACCGCGAGGAGTCCGTCGCCGCCGCTCACCGGGCCGAAGCCCGCCACGCCGCCGGCCAGCTCCGTGACCGGGGAGACCGGGCCGAGGCCCGAGAAGTCGGCGCTGCGCAGATCGCCGGAGGCCGGCTTGCGGAACCAGAGCCGTACGCCGTCGCCGTCCGGCGCCGGGCTCGCGCTCAGCGCCAGGGTCGTCGGCGGGAGCGCGGCCGGCGCCGGACCCGTGAGCGGCCCGCCGGGCACGTGCTGCGCCCACACCAGAACGCTCTTCAGGGTGCTCGCGAAGACGTACCCGCGCCCCTGCCCGTCCGTCGCCGCGACCGGGTCGCCGACCACGTCCACGCCGCCGAGCACCCGCCACGGCCCCCAGCCGCCGTCCGGGCCCTGCTCACGGGCGGTCAGACGGCGGAGGCTGTCGCGCAGCACCAGGGTCGCGCGGCCGTCGGGGCCCACGGTCACCGCGGGCGCGCTGATGTCGGAGGTGCCTGCCGCGTCGTTCCGCTCGGGCGTCCCGAGCGAGCGCCACGGGCCGAAGGCGCCGCCGGGCACCGTCTGCTCGGTGCTCACGACCTCGCGGCGGTAGCCGGCCGGGCCGCCCGCGAGGAGCGTCCGGGTGCCGTAGACCGCGATGCGGCCGTCGGGCAGCGACACCGACGTGACGCCGGTGTCCATGCCGCGGCCGGGCAGCAGCGCCGGGTCGCTCCACGCGCCGCCGTCGGCGGGCTTCCGCCAGACCGCGAGCCGGCCGTCGAGGACGGAGAAGGCGTGCAGCCCGCCGTCCCGGTCCCGCTGCACCCAGGAGGTGGAGGTCCCGCGGGCGTACCGCACGGTCGCGGTCCAGCCGCGTCCGGCGGGCCGCGCCGCCACCTTGAGGTCGCCGCAGCCGGCGGGCGTCCCGCAGTCGTTGACGCCGTCCGTCCAGGCGTAGGTCTCGAGGGTCTTCAGCTTGTCGCCCGCCGTCTCGGGGTCGAGCGTGTGCGGCAGGACGCTGGTGGGGTAGCCGAGATAGTTCTGCACGCCGACCCGCGGATGTCCGGGCAGTTCCGCGTACCGGGCGAGCGCGGCCTGGGCGAACCGCGCCCCGTACAGGTGGTCCTGGTGGTCGCGGATCTTCCCGCTCTTCGGGTCGGCGCCGGGGCTCGGGTCCTGCATCCGGACGAAGGTCGGCCGGAACCGGTCGAGGAGCCCGGCGATCGTCGCCACGACCTCGTCCTTCGTGTAGCGGAAGTCGGCGGCGACCGGGGTGCCCGACGAGCGCTGCGACTCCAGCGTGCCGATCTGTCCGTGCCAGAGGCCGTTCAGGCTGTGGGGGCGGAAGTCGTTGATCGACCCCGCCTCGCGTATCTGCAGCCACACCAGCCTGACCTTCGGGTCGGCGCGCAGGGTGTCCAGCTCGGCCAGGCCGCCGCCGGCCGTGGGGATCGCCACCCGGTCCCAGGGGCTGGTCCGGCTGCCGGTGGCCATCTCGGAGTACGCGGCACGGATGCCGTTCTGCCGGGCCTCGGCGTAGGCCGCCTTGTCGGCCGTGGCGGCGGCGGCGTCGCGGGGGCGGGCGTTGACGCCGTCGGACTCGCCGGCCGTCAGGTACACCGAGGCCAGCGCGGTGCCGGAGCGGATGGTCTGGGATATGTCCGGGTTCATGAAGAACAGGTCGTCGTCCGGGTGCGCCACGATCTGCACGACCGACGTGGCGGTCTTCGCGCCGGGCGCGGCGGACGCCGGGGGCCGTGCGGTCCGTCCGGACGTCCTGGGGGCCGGAGCGGGGGCCGTGGGCGCCTTCGCCTCCGGCGCCGTCGTCTGCGCCGCGGCCGTCTTCGGCGCACCGGTCACCGACAGGAGTCCGGCGAAGGTGCCGCCCACCAGGAGGACCGTGACCGCGGTGGAGACGGTCCTGCGGCGGGACGGGGGAAGACGACGGCGGAGGCGTACGGGCATGGTCGGCGGCGCGCTTTCAACAGGTCGGGCAACAGGTCGGGCAACGGGTCGGGCAACGGGTCGACAACAGGTCGGGCAACAGGTCGGGCAGGCGGATCGGCCCCGCGCCGGCGCAGGGGTCACTTCGGCGCGCGGGGTCGCTTCGGCGGGTTCGGGCAGGCGGGAGCGGTCCGCCTCCAGCAAGACGGACTTTCAAGGAATACGGTTCATCGGCCCCGAAAAGCCATCGATGTGCGGGACATCACGTGTGATCCGCTGCGAACCGAAGGCCTGAACGCCCGGGTCCCCCGCTCCGGATAGGCTCGATCCGCCCGGGTTCCGACCCGGGGGTGAGCCCTGGGGTCGGCCCCGGGGCGGACCTGCTCGGAGGGAGCGGCGGAATGACGGTGCCGGGACGCAGGAGCAGCACGTTCTCACGTCTGCTGCGGCACGGATTCACCGACCCGTCGGGGGCGGAACGGCTCCTGGACGTGCCCGAGCTGTCCACGCTGCGCGGCGACGACGTCCTCCTCGACGCCCTCGGCGCGACCGCCGACCCCGACCTCGCCCTGCGCGGTCTCGTCCGGCTCGTCGAGGCGCAGCCCGAGACCGACCGGCAGACCTTCACGACCACGCTGCTCGCGGCCAAGCCGTTCCGGGACCGGCTCCTCGGGGTGCTCGGCGCCTCCGAGGCGCTCGCCGACCACCTGGCCCGGCACCCCCGCGACTGGGAGTCCCTCGTCACCTACGAGGCCGCCGACCTGCACCCGGGGGTCGCCGAGTTCGAGCATGGTCTCGCCGATGCCGTCGACGCGGACTCGCTGCGGGTCGCCTACCGCCGGTGCCTGCTGGCCATAGCGGCCCGTGACGTGTGCGGCACCATCGACGTCGCCGAGAGCGCAGCGGAGCTCGCCGACCTGGCGACGGCGACCCTGCGCGCCGCCCTCGCCATCGCCCGTACGGCCGCGCCCGCCGACGCGGCCCTGTGCCGGCTCGCCGTGATCGCGATGGGCAAGTGCGGCGGCCACGAGTTGAACTACGTCTCCGACGTGGACGTGATCTTCGTGGGGGAGCCGGCCCCCGAGGTCGGCGACCGGGAAGGGGGCGAGGCCAAGGCCATGCAGGCCGCGACCCGGCTCGCCTCGCACCTGATGCGGATCTGCTCGGAGACCACCGTCGAGGGCACGATCTGGCCGGTCGACGCCAATCTGCGCCCCGAGGGCCGCAAC
This sequence comes from Streptomyces sp. NPDC056480, assembly GCF_042795405.1. NCBI lineage: Bacteria > Bacillati > Actinomycetota > Actinomycetes > Kitasatosporales > Streptomycetaceae > Streptomyces > Streptomyces sp. NPDC056480. Next base: position 30,436 of record NZ_JBHTSA010000074.1, read on the forward strand.
GGCCCCCTCGTCCGTACGCTCTCCTCACACCTCGCCTACTACCAGCGCTGGGCGAAGACCTGGGAGTTCCAGGCGCTGCTCAAGGCGCGTGCGGTGGCCGGCGACCCGGAGCTGGGCGCCCAGTACATCGACGCCGTCTCCCCGCTGGTCTGGCAGGCCGCCGAGCGCGAGAACTTCGTGCCCGACGTGCAGAAGATGCGCCGCCGGGTCGTCGACAACATCCCCGCCGCCCAGGTCGACCGCGAGCTCAAGCTCGGCCCCGGCGGCCTGCGCGACGTCGAGTTCGCCGTCCAGCTCCTCCAGCTCGTGCACGGCCGCAGCGACGCCGGACTGCACAGCGGCACCACCCTCGACGCGCTCGCCGCCCTCGCCGCCGGCGGCTACGTCGGCCGGGCCGACGCCGCCCAGCTCGACGAGGCCTACCGCTTCCTGCGGGCCATGGAGCACCGCATCCAGCTGTACCGGCTGCGCCGCACCCACCTCGTCCCCGAGGACGAGGCCGACCTGCGCCGCCTCGGCCGCTCGCTCGGACTGCGCACCGACCCGGTCGCCGATCTGAACAAGGAGTGGAAGCGGCACGCGGCCGTCGTCCGCCGCCTGCACGAGAAGCTCTTCTACCGGCCGCTGCTCGACGCCGTCGCCCAGCTCGCCCCCGGCGAGATCCGGCTCAGCCCGAAGGCTGCGGGGCAGCGGCTCGAAGCGCTGGGGTACGCCGACCCCGCCGCCGCCCTGCGCCACCTGGAGGCCCTCGCCTCCGGGGTCAGCCGCAAGGCCGCGATCCAGCGGACGCTGCTCCCGGTGCTGCTCGGCTGGTTCGCGGACTCGGCCGACCCGGACGCCGGCCTGCTCGGTTTCCGCAAGGTCTCCGACGCCCTCGGCAAGACCCCCTGGTACCTGCGGCTGCTCCGTGACGAAGGCGCCGCCGCCGAGAACCTCGCCCGTGTCCTCTCCGCCGGACGCCTCGCGCCCGACCTGCTGCTGCGCGCCCCCGAGGCGGTCGCGCTGCTCGGCGACCCGGAGGGGCTGAAGCCGCGCGGCCGGGACCACCTGGAGCAGGAGGTCCTGGCGGCGGTGGGCCGCGCGTCCGACGCCGAGCAGGCCGTGGCGGCGGCCCGCGGGGTGCGCCGCCGGGAGCTGTTCCGGACCGCCGCGGCCGACCTCATCGGCTCGTACGGCACCGAGGACAGTCCTCGCGAGCCCGACCCGGGCGCGCTGGTCGACCGGGTGGGGGAGGCCGTCACCGACCTCAACGCGGCGACGATCGCGGGCGCCCTGCGGGCCGCCGTCCGCGCCGAGTGGGGCGACGAACTGCCCACCCGGTTCGCCGTCATCGGCATGGGCCGCTTCGGCGGTCACGAGCTGGGCTACGGCTCCGACGCCGACGTCCTGTTCGTGCACGAGCCGCGCGAGGGCGTCGACGAGCAGGACGCGGCACGGGCCGCGGGCAAGGTGGTCGCAGAGATGCGGCGACTGCTCCAACTCCCGACCGCCGACCCGCCGTTGCTGATCGACGCGGACCTCAGGCCGGAGGGCAAGAGCGGCCCCCTGGTCCGTACCCTGAAGTCGTACGCGGCCTACTACCGCCGCTGGTCGCTCGTCTGGGAGAGCCAGGCGCTGCTGCGTGCCGAACCCATCGCGGGCGACCGTGAGCTGGGGGACCGGTTCGTCGAACTCGTCGACCCGCTGCGCTACCCGGCGGAAGGCCTCGGCGAGGACGCCGTCCGCGAGATCCGCCGCCTCAAGGCCCGGATGGAGTCCGAGCGGCTGCCGCGCGGCGCCGACCCGACCCTCCACGCCAAGCTGGGGCGCGGCGGTCTGAGCGACGTCGAGTGGACGGTCCAGCTGCTCCAGATGCAGCACGGCTGGGTGGAGCCGGGGCTGCGGACGACCCGTACCCGCGCGGCACTCCGGGCGGCCCACGCGGCCGGGCTCATCCCGACGGACGAGGCGCAGACCCTGGACGAGGCGTGGGTCCTCGCCACCCGCGTCCGCAACGCGGTGATGCTGGTCCGTGGCCGGTCCGGCGACACCTTCCCCTCGGACCCGCGTGAACTCGCGGCGGTCGGAAGGTACTTGGGATACGAGGCCGGCCATGTCGGCGAGATGGTCGACGACTACCGGCGGGTGACCCGCCGGGCCCGCGCCGTCGTCGAGGAGCTGTTCTACGGGGCGTAGGGAGTGCTGGGGCCGGCCGCGCGGGCAGGCCCGTGTCACGCCCGCGCCGCGTCCGGCATGCCCCGGATGTGGGTCAGATAGCCGGCCAGGGCCAGTTCGAAGGCGGTGTCGGTGCGGCCGCCCTCGGGGAAGGCGGCGAGCGCCCGCGTGAGGTGCGGGGTCGCCGTGTCGTCGGCCGGCTCCCACATCGCCTCCGGGGCCGCCATGTCGAGGGCCGACCCGAGGACGAGGTTCTCCAGGGCGATGATCACCGGCATCACGTCCGGGAGGGCGAAGCCCGCGTCGAGGAGGAGGGCGACCGCCTTCTCGTACTGCTCCAGGACCCGGGGGGCGCGCACGGGCGAGGTGGTGAGCAGCGGGATCGCCTTCGGGTGGGCGGCGAAGGCGGCCCGGTAGGAGCGTGCCCAGGCGGCGACGGCCGCGTCCCACGGCTGTCCGTCGAGGGTGCCGCCGTCGATGGCGGCGCAGATCCGCTCCCGCAGGAGCTCCACGATGCCGTCCCTGCCGTCCACATGGTGGTACACCGAGGCGGTCTGCACACCGAGTCGCCTGGCGATCTGGGGGACGCTGAAGTCGCCCTGCTCGTCGACGAGTTCGAGTGCCGTGGTGGTGATGCGCACCCGGTCGAGCAGGGGCTTGTGCGGCCGGCCCATGGACGTTCTCCCGCTGTTCAGGTCTTCCCGAATCGTTGGACACGAGGCTACATTGCGCCAACCGAAAGCCTTTAGGTTTACGAGAAGGGCTTCTCCCGCATGTCCTCCAGCACCTCCGACAAGCCGCCCGGCCTGCGCACCGGCACCCTCGGCACCGCCGACATCTCCTTCTTCGTCGTCTCCGCCGCCGCCCCGCTCACCGTGATGGCCGGCGTCGCCCCCATCGCCCTCGTCCTCGGCGGCATCGGAGCCCCGGCCGGCTACCTCCTCGCGGGCATCACCCTGGCGATCTTCGCCGTCGGCTTCACCACCATGAGCCGCCACGTCCGCAGCGGCGGCGCCTTCTACGCGTACATCGCCCAGGGGCTCGGCAAGCCGCTCGGCATCGCCGCCGCCCTCGTCGCCATGGTCGGCTACAACGGCATGGAGATCGGGGTCTACGGACTCCTCGGCTCCGCCACCTCCGACACCGCCGGCGCCCTGTGGGGCACCGACCTGCCCTGGCTCCCGATCGCCCTCGCCGGCCTGCTGGTCATCTGGTACGGCGGCTACCGCTCCATCGACTTCGGCGCCAAGGTCCTCGGCGTCCTGCTCGTCGCCGAGACCGGCATACTCGTCCTCCTCGCCGGCGGCGTGCTGCTCGAGGGCGGCGCGAACGGGCTCTCCCTCGCCTCCTTCGCCCCCGGCCACGTCCTGGTCCCCGGCACGGCGGCCGTCCTGGCCTTCGCCTTCTCGGCCTTCACCGGCTTCGAGTCCACCGTGATCTACCGCCGCGAGGCCCGCGACCCGGCCCGCACCATCCCCCGCGCCACCTACATCGCGGTCGGCTTCCTCGGCCTGTTCTACGCCTTCGTCGTCTGGACCGTCATCCAGGCCTTCGGCGACGACAAGGTCGTCGCGGCCGCCGCCGGCGACACCGGCGGACTCTTCTTCGCCGCCATCACCACCTACGTCGGACCCTGGGCCGCCGACCTGATGCACGTGTTCATCGTGACCAGCATCATCGCCTCGCTGCTCGCCTTCCACAACGCGATCAACCGCTACGCCCTCGCCCTCTCCGAGGAGGGCGTCCTGCCCGCCGACCTCGGCCGGATCCACCCCCGCCACCGCTCCCCGTACGTCGCGGGCCTCGCCCAGACCGTGCTCGGCGCGGGCGTCGTCCTCGGCTTCGCGGCCGCCGGCGCCGACCCGTACACACAGCTGCTGCTCTGGGTGAACACCCCCGGAATGCTCGGGCTCATGGCGCTGATGCTGCTCGCCGCCCTCGCCGTCGTCCGCTACTTCCGGCGCGTCCCGCACCGGGAGGGCGCCCTGCGCACCCTCGTCGCCCCCGCCACCGCGGCGGTCCTGCTCGCCGTGGCGATCTGGCTGGTCGCCTCCAAGGTGGCGCTCTTCACCGGCGCCTCCCCGACGGTCAACGCGGTCCTCGTCGCCGTCGTCCCCGCCGTCCTCGTCCTCGGGCTCCTCCTCGCGTACCGGCTGCGCCGCACGCGCCCCGAGGTCTACGCCCACTTCGCCGAAGAACCGCCCACCGAGCCGCACGGCGGACCGTCCGGCGCCGCGAACCCCCACGCGAGCCCCGACCCGCAGACCGCCCCGCACGCCGAAGGAGCCGACCCCTCGTGTCCGCAGCCCCCGACCTCCTCCTCGTCGACGCCCGCGTCCGTACCCCCGAACCGAGCGGCCACACCACTGTCGCCGTCCGCGACGGACTGATCACCGCCCTCGGCGACGCCGCCGACGCCCGCACCTGGCGCGGCCCCGGCACCGAGGTCGTCGACCTGGCGGGCGCCACCCTCACCCCCGGTCTCACCGACGCCCACAGCCACCCCGTCTGGGGCCTGGAGATGTTCACCGGCACCGACCTGTCCGGCGTCACCGACCTCGACGGACTACGGGCCGCCCTCCGTGACGCCGAGCGCCGCGACGGCTGGATCATCGGCTTCGGCCTCGACCACAACGTCTTCGGCGGCCGCCCCGTCCACCACGACCTGATCGAGGACGTCCTCGGCGGTGCCCCCGCGTACCTCCGGCTCTACGACGGACACTCGGTCCTGGCCAGTGCGGCCGCCCTCAAGGCCGCCGGCATCGAAGGGCCCCGCGCCTTCGCCCAGCTCTCCGAGATCGTCTGCGACACCGAAGGGCGCCCCACCGGGCACCTGGTCGAGCACGCCGCCATGGACCTGATGACCCCGGTCCTGCCCGCGCAGCCGTACGCCGAGCGCCGCGACCGGCTCGTCGACCTGCTCACCGGCATGGCCGCCACCGGGCTCACCTCCGCCCACGTCATGGACCTCGGCGGACCCGACGTCCCCGGCCTCCTGACCGCCCTTGAGGAGGACGGCGAGCTGCCGCTGCGCCTCCGTCTCGCGCCCTGGTGCATGCCGGGCGTCGGCGAGGAGGAGCTGGACGCGTTCGTACGGCTCCAGGGGCGGGCCGGGCGCATGTGGGCGATCGGCGGCGTGAAGTTCTTCATGGACGGCACCGTCGAGGGCGGTACCGCCTGGCTGGAACACGCCGACTGCCACGGCCGGGGCACCGACGCCTTCTGGCCCGATCCGGCCGCGTACTCCGCCGCCGTACGCCGTCTCCACCGCGCGGGCGTCGGCACCGCCACCCACGCCATCGGCGACGCCGCCGTACGGCACGTCCTCGACACGGTGGAATCCCTGGGTACGGGCGGCCCCCGCCATCGCATCGAGCACATCGAGACGGTCCCCGACGACCAGCTGGGACGGTTCGCCGCGCTCGGTGTCGTCGCCTCGATGCAGCCCCCGCACACCGCGTACACCCGCGCCGACCACACCGACGAATGGTCCAGGCGGCTCGGCGAGGAGCGGGCGGCCCGGGCCTGGCGCTGCCGCGACCTGCGGGACGCCGGAGCGCACCTCGCGCTCGGCTCGGACTGGCCGATCGCCCACTACGACGCCCGGCAGGTCCTCGCCACGGCGCGGGCCCCGCGCGGCGCGGCCTCGGCCCGGCACGGGCTCACGGGTCTGATGGCCCTGGAGGGGATGACCACGCACGCGGCGGTCGCGGCGGGGGAGGAGAGGATCGCGGGCCGGATCGCCCCGGGCCACCGGGCCGACCTCACCGCCTTCGCGGTGGACCCGGTGGAGGCCCCGGCGGACGAGACGGAGAGCGCCCCGATCCGTCTCACCGTCGCCGGCGGCCGGATCACCTGCCGGAGCTGACCGAGCGCTCCGTAGCGGCCTTCCCGGCCTCGTCCGTCCCGGCGGCCTTCACGGTCGACGAGACGGCGTCGGCCTTCGCGTCCGTGCGGTCCGTCTCCCCCTTCGGAGGCGGGCCGCCGCGCGTCACGGCGCCCGGCATCGGTTCGACCAGCTTGGGCAGGCGGTGGGGGCGGGAGCCGTACCAGAAGTAGGAGACGGCGAAGCCGAAGGCGAGGCAGATCATGCCGCCGACCGCGTCCAGCCAGAAGTGGTTGGCGGTGGCGACGATGACGACGAGGGTCGCCATGGGGTAGAGCAGGCCGAGGATCTTCGCCCAGGGCGCCTTGGCCAGGAGGAAGATGGTCAGGCCGCACCAGAGGGACCAGCCGATGTGCATCGACGGCATCGCCGCGTACTGGTTCGACACGTGCTTGAGGTTGCCCGAGGCCATCGAGCCCCAGGTGTGGTGGACGAGCACCGTGTCGACGAAGTCCTGGCCGTTCATGAGCCGGGGCGGCGCGAGCGGGTACAGGTAGTAACCGACCAGGGCCACACCGGTGGTGGCGAACAGGACGGTCCGGAACGCCGCGTAACGGCCCGGGTGCCATCGGTACAGCCACACGAGCACACCGATGGTCACGACGAAGTGCAGCGTCGCGTAGTAGTAGTTCATCGACACGATCAGCCATGTCACCGAGTTCACGGCATGGTTGACGGCGTGCTCGAAGGCCAGCCCGAGGGACTCCTCCGCCTGCCAGATCCAGTCGGCGTTCTTGAGCGCCTGGGCCTTCTGCTCCGGCACCGCGTTGCGGATGAGCGAGTACGTCCAGTAGCTCACCGCGATCAGCGCGATCTCGAACCAGATCGTGGGACGCCGTGGCGCGCGCGCACGGAGGCGCGCGAACCTGCCGTCGGCCACGGTGGGTGACGACGGGGTCGTCCGGTTGTCCAAACTCTTCACGGTCGTTTCACCCATAGGGAGAGAGTCTGCCAGATCCCTTCCCCCCGACCGATCATCCCTCCGACGGGTTCGGGGCGCACCCGGTCCACCTCAGGAATGAGGTCGTACGGAGGGTGCCGTAAGGGTCGGAAACAGGTACAGGGACAGGTCAGGGACAGGTCAGGGGCGGGTCGGGCGGCGCGGGGCGGGAGCGGCTTCGGCGCGCGGCCGTCAGGCGCGTACGGCGGGCGGGGCCGAGGCCGTCGACCCGCGGACGACCAGCTCGGGCATGAAGACGAACTCGGAGTGCGGGGCGGGAGTGCCCCCGACCTCTTCGAGCAGCGCGCGGACCGCGGCCTGCCCCATCGCCTGCACGGGCTGCCGGATGGTGGTCAGCGGCGGATCGGTGAACGCTATGAGGGGAGAGTCGTCGAAACCGACGACGGAGACGTCCCTGGGGACGTCCAGCCCCTGCTGCCGTGCGGCCCTGATCGCGCCGAGCGCCATCATGTCGCTCGCGCACACCACCGCCGTGCAGCCGCGGGAGATCAGCGCCCCGGCGGCGGCCTGGCCGCCCTCCAGGGTGTAGAGGGAGTGCTGGATCAGCGCCTCGGACTCCTCGAAGCCGAGGCCGAGCCGCTCCTCCATGCCCTGCTGGAAGCCCTCTATCTTGCGGAGCACCGGCACGAACCGCTTCGGTCCGACGGCGAGCCCGATCCTGGTGTGCCCGAGCGCGGCCAGGTGCGTCACCGCGAGCCGCATCGCGGCCCGGTCGTCGGGGGAGACGAAGGGCGCCTGCACCTTGGGGGAGAAGCCGTTGAGGAGGACGTACGGGACGCCCTTGCCGCGCAGCTGGTCGTAGCGCGTCATGTCGGCGGTGGTGTCGGCGTGCAGTCCGGAGACGAAGATGATGCCGGCGACGCCCCGCTCGACCAGCATGTCGGTGAGCTCGTCCTCGGTGGACCCGCCGGGGGTCTGGGTGGCGAGCACCGGGGTGTATCCCTGCCGGGTCAGGGCCTGCCCGATGACCTGCGCGAGCGCGGGGAAGATCGGGTTGTCCAGCTCGGGGGTGATGAGGCCGACGAGGCCGGCGCTGCGCTGGCGCAGGCGTACGGGCCGCTCGTAGCCGAGCACGTCGAGCGCGGCAAGGACGGATTCACGGGTGGCCCCGGCCACACCGGGCTTGCCGTTGAGCACGCGGCTGACTGTGGCCTCACTGACCCCCGCCTGGGCTGCGATGTCGGAGAGCCGCGCGGTCATGAGGATGGACTGTACCGGTCACGGGGCGTATTGCCCACCGCACGGCTGAGGTACGGGTGATGCAAGCCACTCCGCAAGCTCTTGCAGGTCTTGCGGGGCGCGCGTGGTGCGTTCGGGGCGTGCGCGCGGGGTCGTACGGCGCCCGAGGGGCGTGTGTCAGCTGCTGTCAAGCGATTCAACGGCAACCTTCGGGACACGTGGATGTAACGATCCCCGGTCCTTGCAGAAAGTTGCCGCAAGCTCTTTCGGCTCGTTTTCATCCCTGTTACGTTCCTGGCAACCCGGAGCGCCGCGAGGGAGCGGTCGCATGAGGAAGGTTCCAGCCCCTCGTCCCCCCCGGGATCAGTTGAAGGAGTTCACATGCGGCGTGGCATAGCGGCCACCGCGCTGGTCGCGGCCCTGGGCGTGACCCTGGCGGCGTGCGGGAGTGACAGCGGTTCGGACGGCGGCTCGAAGAGCTCGGGCGAGCTCTCCGGCACCGTGACCTGGTGGGACACCTCCACGGTCGGCTCCGAGGACAAGGTCTTCAAGAAGGTCGCCGAGGACTTCAAGAAGAAGCACCCGAAGGTCACCGTCAAGTACGTGAACGTGCCGTTCGGTGAGGCGCAGAACAAGTTCAAGAACGCCGCGCAGTCCGGCTCCGGCGCCCCCGACGTCATCCGCTCCGAGGTCGCCTGGACCCCCGAGTTCGCGGACCTCGGCTACCTGGCCCCGCTCGACGGCACCCCGGCCCTCAAGAGCGCGGACGACTTCCTGGAGCAGGCCGCGGCCTCCACCAAGTACAAGGGCAAGACCTACGCCGTCCCGCAGGTCATCGACTCCATGGGCATCTTCTACAACAAGAAGATCTTCAAGGAGGCCGGCGTCGAGGTCCCCAAGACCATCGACGAGCTCAAGACCGTCTCCGCCAAGATCAAGAAGAAGACCGGCAACCCCGGCCTCTACCTGCGCGGCGACGACGCCTACTGGTTCCTCTCCTTCCTCTACGGCGAGGGCGGCGACCTCGTCGACGCCGAGAAGAAGCAGATCACCGTCGACAACCCGGCCGGTGTGAAGGGCTTCAAGGTCGTCAAGGACCTGGTGGACTCCGGTGCCGCCAAGACCGACGCCACCGACGGCTGGAACAACATGCAGACCGCCTTCAAGGAAGGCAAGGTCGCCATGATGATCAACGGCCCGTGGGCCGTCGCCGACACCTACGCCGGCAAGGAGTTCACCGACAAGGCGAACCTGGGCATCGCCCCGGTCCCCGCCGGTTCGGCCGGCCAGGGCGCCCCGCAGGGCGGTCACAACCTCGCCGTCTACGCGGGCTCCAAGAACCTCGACGCGTCCTACGCCTTCGCCGAGTACATGACCTCGGCCGAGACCCAGGCGACGGTCGCCAAGGAGCTCAGCCTGCTCCCGACCCGCGAGTCCGTCTACATCAAGCCTGACGTCGCGACCAACGAGATGATCGGCTTCTTCAAGCCGGTCGTCGACAAGGCCGTCGAGCGCCCCTGGATCCCGGAGACCGGCAGCCTCTTCGCGCCGCTCGTCACCGAGTACACCAAGGTCCTCACCGGCCAGACCACCCCGGACGCGGGAGCCAAGGCGACGGGCGACGCCTACCGCAAGCTCCTGAAGGACTGGAAGTAACAGGAAGGCAGGCCGGCTGATGGCTGTGGACACCCCCAGCCAGTCGGTGGTGAAGGCCGCGGGCGACAGCGTCGCCCGCGGCCGGCGCCGCGGCACAGGGCAGCGCAGGAGCGGGAGGGAGC